>CAYTQA010000113.1:0-9142 GCA_964439495.1 uncultured Terriglobales bacterium
CGGTTCCTTCACAGATTACCCGTTTCAAAGGGCGACGAATAGTATTATTAAAGCGCGGAGTTGGGCTGGCTGAAGGGCCACTGCACCCTGTCATATTGCAACTTCAACCTTCGTGGAGGCATGGATGGGAAAATTTATTCTGGGCATCATCATCGGCGTGCTGCTGGTTTGCTGCGGAGTATACATCTATTTTTCAACTGGAATGGCGCCTGTCGCCACCTCCGCTCAGGCAATGCCGTTTGAAAAAATGTTAGCGGGAATGGCGCTGCACAAGAGGGTCGAAAAGGAGATGCCGAAGAGCGTTCCGATTCAGGGAGACGAAAATAACTATCTGGCAGGCGCCCATACCTATGAAGAGAACTGCGCCGTATGCCACGGACTGCCCAATCGTCCCCAGACTGCGATTGCCTCCGGAATGTATCCGAAGCCACCGCAATTGTTCAAAGGCAAGGGAGTAAGCGACGATCCTGCCCAGGAAACTTACTGGAAGGTGGCAAACGGCATTCGCATGACCGGCATGCCCGCATTTAAAACCAAGCTTAACGATACCGAGATGTGGCAGGTCAGCGTGATGCTGGCAAACTCTGACAAGCTTCCGGCCTCGGTGCAAAGCTGGCTGAGCGGTTCACAACCGACACAGCCGCTGGTAAATCCAACCCCTGCTCCGGACAAAAAAGGCCGTTAGCGGCGGCCCTAATCTTTTCTTGGGCCACAGGTCGGCGGGTCAATCCATTTGCTGATCATTGCAGGAGAACTGCATGGACGCGCTCGTAGTACATCGCTGGCATTTCGCATTCACGATTACCTTCCACTACCTGTTTCCACAACTCACAATGGGGCTGGCGCCGCTGATCGTGACGCTCAAGACGCTGTCCATCCGAAAGCAGGATGAGCGCTACCATCAGTCCGCGCGTTTCTGGGCAAAGATCTTCGGCATTAATTTTGTTCTGGGCGTGGTCACCGGGATTCCCATGGAATTCCAATTTGGCACTAACTGGTCGCACTTCTCGCGGGTGACCGGTGGAGTAATTGGACAGCCGCTGGTGATGGAAGGCGTCTTCTCATTTTTTCTGGAATCCGCCTTTCTTGGCCTTTTTCTCTTTGGCGAGAAACGCCTCAGCCAATGGGGACACTGGTGGGCGAGCTTCCTGGTCTTCCTCGGCTCCTGGCTCTCCGGATATTTCATCATCGTCACCGACGCATGGATGCAGCATCCTGTCGCTTATCAGCGCCTGCCCAATGGCGAATTTGGGGTCACAAGCTTTTGGGGACTGCTGCTCAATCCCTGGGCGCTCATCCAGTACTGCCATAACATGAGCGGAGCGGTAATCACGGGAGCATTCGTGATGTCGGCGGTCGGCGCCTTTTACCTGCTCGATAACAAGTTTGTCGAATATGGCCGCATCTTCCTGCGCGTGGGAGTCGTCGCCGGCCTGATCTTCTCCGCCGCGCAGATCTTTCCCACCGGCGATTTGCATGGCCGCTACATGGCCAAACACCAGCCAGTGACCACGGCGGCGATGGAAGGGCTGTTCAAAAGCGAAACCGGGGCGCCCATCGTGCTTGTGGGCCAGCCGGATGAGGAGCGCCAGCGCATAGATAATCCCATCGTTGTCAACAAGGTCCTGAGCTTCCTGATCTACGGGACCACGACCGCGACAGTAAAAGGGCTCAATGAATTTCCAAAGGACATGTGGCCGACCAACCTTCCACTTCTTTATTATAGCTATCACATCATGGCCGGGCTGGGGACGATCTTCGTTGCGGTGATGGTGGTTGCGGCATTCCTGCTTTGGCGCCATCAATTGTTTGAGGCGCGCTGGATGCTCTGGATCCTCATGCTTTGCCTGCCTTTTCCTTACATCGCTAACACCGCAGGATGGATGACCGCCGAGATCGGACGCCAGCCCTGGCTGGTCTATGGTCTGATGCGCACGGCGGCCGGATATTCCAAATACGTCTCCGCGGGAAATGGATTGTTTACCCTGCTGGGGTTTATGGGCCTGTACACGGTCCTGGGAATTCTCTTTCTGTTCCTCGTATATCGCGAGATCGAAAAAGGCCCGGCGACAATGGCGGAGATTCACAGTGGAACGCCGCTAACCGTCGCATAGGAGAAGAATATGGCGACCATCTGGTTCATCCTGATCGCGACCATGCTTACCGGATACGTAGTGCTCGATGGCTTTGATCTCGGCGCGGGCGCTCTGCATCTGCTCATCGCCAGGACCGACGACGAGCGGCGGCTGGTGATCCGGACCATCGGTCCGGTGTGGGACGGCAATGAAGTCTGGATTATCGCCGCCGGCGGGACCCTCTTTTTCGCCTTCCCTCTGCTTTATGCATCGAGTTTCAGCGGCTTTTATTTACCGCTGATGATCGTCCTCTGGCTGCTGGTGCTGCGCGCTATCGGAATTGAGTTTCGCATGCATCTGGCGTCCGCGGTGTGGCGCGGCTTCTTCGATGGCCTGTTTGCCTTCTCCAGTATCCTGCTGGCGGTGTTCTATGGCGCGGCGCTGGGCAATGTGGTGCGTGGCGTCCCTCTGGGAAAGGACGGATATTTCTTCGAGGCGCTCTGGACCAACTGGCGCGTGGATCCGGAGCCCGGAATCCTGGATTGGTACACGGTGATCGCCGGCGTCCTGGCCCTGGTGGCGCTCACCCTTCATGGAGCCAACTACATCGCCCTAAAAACCGAAGGCGTGTTGAATGCTCGGGCGCGCGGCATGGCACTAAGGCTATGGCCGGCGCTCATCGTTCTTACCGGCGTCAGCTTGTGGGCCACGGCGGAAGTGAGGCCCGGGATACTGGGCAACTACCAGCATCATCCGCTTGCATTTCTTGTGCCGGTGGCCGTAGCTGCGGGCCTGCTGGGGATGCTGATGTTCACGCGCCGCGGACGGGACCGGGCTGCTTTTCTGAGTTCTTGTCTTTATCTTGCGGCCATGCTGGTGGGAGCGGCGGTGGCGCTCTATCCCAACCTGCTGCCGGCGAACGGCGATCCGGGGCGGAACATTACCATATACAACGCCGCGACCCAACACCATTCGCTCTCCATCGGGCTTATCTGGTGGAGCTTCGGCATGTTGCTGGCGGTGGGATATTTCGTCTTTATCTATCGCATGTTCCGCGGCAAAGTCACGCTGGAAGGCGAACACTACTAAAGCAGATGTCAGCTGGCAGCGTTCAGATTCCCGGTTCAGCTTTCAGGTGAGACCACGAGATCCCTCTCTTAATTTAGTCCTCCTGAGCGCCGCGCGAGGCTAGCTTGCGAGCCAAGCGCAAGTCGAAGGACCTATGCATTACTGCTCCAACCGTGCCGACCTCGTCGCTCCCGCTTCCAGAATGACAAAGTCGTAAAGCATGGGGCCAGCAATAGCGTGTTATGTCTATACTTTTGCAACTTGAAACCTGAAACTGGAAACTCCAACACAGAAGCACACTCAGCCATACAATCCTTACGCGTTCGGCGGCAACTGCGGCGTAGGCGGCCAGTCAATCGGAGTCCCTTGAAATAAAGCAACGCAGTTCTCCAGCCGTTTGGTCCCATCATGGACGGTAAAGCGAATGGGCTTGCCGCTTGGGGAATGGCTCCAGAGGCTTACCCCGGCATAGGCGCCGTCCTTGCGCAGGATGTAATAGACCATGCCAAGATAGCGCAGCTTGTCCATATTGTTGTTGTGGTTGCGCGCGATCCGCCGCAGCGCCTCCAGTCCCGCCTGTTGCGGCGGCAGGCCTCCTCGCATGAGCTCCACGATGGTATGCGCTCCCGCGATTTTAATATTTTCCTCTCCGCTTCCGGTCGCTCCGGCTGAACCCACATCCTGATCGGTAAAGCAGCCCGCGCCGATGATGGGCGAATCGCCGACACGTCCGGGGATTTTCCAGGCAAGTCCGCTGGTGGTGGTCGCGCCGGACATTTCTCCCTTGGCATTCACGGCGGAGCAATGGATGGTTCCGGTGGGAGGAAAGAGCACGCGCAGGACCGCCTGTTCGCGATACTCGGGTTCGATGCCGAGATTGGCGGCCTTTTCATACAGAGTTTTTCGGCGCTGCTCGATGGAAGCTTGAGGAGGCGTCCCTGGCGCGGAATAGTTTTGCCGCGCGGGCGGCTTCCAGTTTGGATCGGAGATTCCCGGCCCCCAGGAATCCTGGTCGGACATGTTTTCCTTCCACAGCAGCCAGATCTTCCTCGATCGCTCGGTCAGCAGGTTTTCTTTTGGAAATCCCTGAGCGACGGCGAAACGCTGCGCCCCTTCCCCGACCAAAAACAGATGGTCTGTCCGCTCCATCACCTTGCGCGCGACCAGCACAACGTTTTTGATCTCACGCACCGCGGCCACTGCCCCGGCGCGTCGCGTCGGGCCATGCATGCAGCAGGCATCCAGCTCGACCACGCCCTCCTCATTGGGAAGGCCGCCCAATCCGACGGTATCGTCATTCGGGTCGTCTTCCTGGGCCTCGCACACGTGCAGGACCGCGTCGAGCGTGTCCTGGCCCCCGAGCAGCATCTGGTATGCCTGATCGATGCTTTGGATGCCCGTGGTTTTGGTGATCATGACCGGCTGCTTCGGTCCGCTCGCCAGCTGCATGGTCTGGGCGCGCTTTGCATCGGTGGAGCGCTGGGTTTGTTCAGTAGGATTCGACAATGCCTCGGCGCCGACCGCGAGCGATGCTGAGGTGAGCGCCGCGTTGGCGAGAAACTTTCTGCGCGAAGATTTCATTTAGGCCTCCGAATTAGCAAAGGAAAGGCAGGGCCAGCCAGCATATCATCTCAGGTTTTGTTGCGATTTAATTTTTGGTTTGCTCGAGGAACTCAGAATAGCGTCAGCCAAAATAGCGAGGCCCGCGATTTGCGCGGGCCTTATCGCATCAGGCAATGCGGGAAGATTTCAGCAACTCTTTTTTGAGCGGGCTTTCAGGAGGTATCTTTTTCTGTACGCGGTCTCGCGCCGCTTCAATGGATTTCGTGATGTCTTCCGCCGTCCGGTTGGTGACCTGCGAAATTTCCTCGATGGAGAAGCCTTCAATCACAAATAGAACAAAGGCCTCACGGTCTTCTTTTTTGGCTCCAGCCAGGGTAGATTCAATCTGTGAGATGAATTCATCCGAAGCGGCCACTGCTTCCGGCGTGCTGCGGCTGGGATCGGCGATGATGGATTCTTCATTTATAAAATCATCGGGTTGATGGAACTGCAGCCAGGCTTCGTCGCTTCCGGTCACATTCGGCTGGCCGGCGGGGGCTTCCATGTGGATGGTCCCGGATTCATCGCTGTTGCGCTGGGCCACGGTATGAATGGACCGCAATGCCAATCCGTACAGCCAGCGCTCCGTGTTGAGCGACTCCGGGCGGCGCTCTTCTTCCGATAGGGCCGCCGCAATGGTTTCGTCAAGGACCTCCTCGCGCGTAAGCAGGTTGGGGCTGAGTTCTCCAATGTTGATGCGATATTGCAATTCGCGCTCAATGAACCGGTTAAGGCGGTCCAGATTGGTGTTCACGAAAAAGTTTACATCGCGTACCTGACGGCTTTCCCCGTTGTGATTGGCATTGCCGTCGACGGAGACCGCTGCGAGCGTCTGCTCAAAGGGAACGCGCCGATGTTCCTTGGACAGGCGGCGCCATTTGTGCCGGTTTCGCAGCAGGTCCTTATGCGCGTTCAACTGGTTCGTAAGCTCGCGGAAAACAGCCTTGATCGCGGCCACTGCCGTAGGAGCGGTTTCCTGCCCGACCATCTGTCCCGAGGGGAGCCGCAGGTTCACTGAGGCCTCAATGCCTCCAGCCCGCGCCTGCGCCGGCGCTACCGCGCCGTGGAGATGCACCAGTTCAGGACGGAATACCTGAAGCCTGCGACCCAATTTTTCGATTTGCTGTTGAATTTCGTGTTCTACATCCGGAGTTTTGGCGGCCTTAAAGCTGAAGTGAACATTCATGCTCGTACCATTCCAATGAGAGGAAGGTCGCTACTCTGCCTCAGCAGAGCTCAACCTCTTGTACTTGCAAATTTTACACCTGTTTTGTCAGACGCAAGGAGGCAAAAGGACGTTGCACTGGAAATGATCTTGGCCTGCGGCTAAACAGCCACGGTGAGAGAATCTTCCGTTCGGGTGACGGGATGATAAAGCGTGTCGCGCTCCACCGGTTCCCTGCCCGCTTCACGGATCAGCCGCGTCAATTCCTGGCGCCGCATCCCCTGCGGAGTCGTGGCCCCGGCATCGTGATAAATCTTCTCCTCGATCACGGTGCCATCGATATCGTCGGCGCCGAAGCGCAAGGCGATCTGCGCGATCTTTGGAGTCAGCATCTGCCAGTAAGCTTTGATGTGGGGAAAGTTGTCGAGCATCAGGCGTCCAATCGCGATCTGCTTGATGTCGAGCAGGCCGGTGGTGCGGGGCAGATGCTGGAGCGCTGTGTTGTCAGGGTGGAACGCTAGCGGAATAAAAGTCTGGAACCCATGCGTCTCATCCTGCAACTCGCGCAGGCGCAGCAGATGGTCCACGCGGTCTTCCTCATTCTCCACATGGCCATAGAGCATGGTCGCGTTGGATTTGAGGCCAAGCTGATGAGCAATGCGGGCAGTCTCCAGCCATTCGCCGCCATCAATTTTATGGTCGCAGATAATATGCCGCACGCGGTCCGCAAAGATTTCCGCTCCGCCCCCCGGCAGCGAATCCACGCCTGCCTCCTTCAATTTTTCCAGCGTTTCGCGGATGCTCAGCCTGGCGCGCTTTGCCAGGAACGCCACCTCCACCATGGTGAAGGCCTTGAGGTGCACATTGGGAAACCGCTGCTTGAGCCCGGAGATCAGGTCCAGAAAATATTGCAGTGGCAGATCGGGATGCAGGCCGCCCACAAGATGAAATTCGGTCACCGCTTCGGAATAACCGGAGGCCGCGGTCTGCCATGCCTCTTCGAGCGCCATGGTGTAAGCGCCAGGCGTGTCCTTCTTCCGTCCAAAGGCGCACAGACGACACGCGGCGACGCAGACGTTGGTCGGATTGATATGGCGATTGACGTTAAAAAAAGTCGTGTTCCCCCACATTTTTTCCCGGACATAATTTGCCAGCCAGCCGATGGCCAGAATATCGCCCGAGCGATACAGGGTTACGCCGTCGTCATAGGTAAGGCGATCGCCAGAGATGACCTTTTCCGCAATCGGATTAAGACGCGCATCATCGGTCTGAAAGCCGTGACGTGCGAAAGAAACCGGCGGCATCCCCGCCCTGGCCGTCGTGGAAGGACCTGTTGTAGCTGACATACAGCTTCATGATATCGCATACGAAAGGGGCAGGCCAGCAAAGCCGGGGTGCTGTATAGCGGACGGGCGCCAGACGTCCAGATTCTGTATATCCTCAAGCCCGGGCATAGTTTAATATTCCGATGCACGTCCCCTGACCGCATTCCTGCGTGGCGTGGCTGTAGACACACAACTGCTGGAGCGAGTTTAGAACATGAGTCTACTTTTCCTTCGAAGGACCATCGTTTTCACAGTTTTGATGGTGGGCGCAGTCGCCGCGCAAAATCAGATGGTCGATCCCAAAATCGACGCGGGCGATGCCCCGTTTTCCTATTTCAGCCAGCCAACGGACGTGATTGGGGTGATGGATGCGCGCGCAGGCACGCTCATTTCGCCTGAGGGATATCTATATACCGGGTATGGAGAGCTGGTGTTCTTTACCGGCAGCCCGCTTCATCCGGCCGCGGAGCGCATCAAGACCCTTTATCACGGATATCTGCCAATCATTCAATACGCGTTCAAGGACAGCGGTATTGAATACCGGGTCACCGCATTCGCGGCCACGCTGGACGGCAATCCGGAATCCCCGTTGATGAATTTTGTCCGCGTGCAGATCGTGAACACGGCTGGAGCCGCGAGACTTGCCCGTTTCGGCGTTGGCATGCGCTATACCAGCCCTTCAAATCTTGCGGGAGGGGTTGGGGACAATCGTTTTAAACGTCCGGTCGCGCCCAAGCGGACAGGAGATTATTCGCAACCTGGAGCGGAATGGAACCCGGACTGGGAATACCGGTTCACCGACGACGGCTTTCTCCGGGACGGCCGCCTCATGTACCTGTTTCCAACCGATCCAAAACCGGTACGCAGCCTTACATTGAAGGAAGGCTACAATACTCCGCCCAACAATACGCCACGCCAGCTCCATATCCAGCCAACCACTCCGGCGGGCATCGTCCAATACGAGCTGCCGCTGGCTGCCGGTGGAGAGAAGGTCCTCGAATTCCGGATGCCTTATGAGCCGCTGTCGCCCGACTCCTCCGCGGTAACGCAACTACGTCAGGCAAAGTTCGACGAGTACCTCGGACGCACAGTGGCATTCTGGGATTCCATACTTTCAAGAGGACTTGATATCAGCGTTCCTGAAGCCAAGGTCAATGATGCGTTCCGCGCCAATCTCATCTATGACCTGATTGCGCGCGACAAGGTCGGCAGCAGCTACGTTCAGACCGTCAACAAATTCCACTATCACGCCTTCTGGCTGCGGGATTCTTCCTATATCGCCCGAATGTACGATCTCTCCGGATATCACGACTTCGCGGGGCAGGTGCTCGACTTTTTTCCCGGATGGCAGCAGCCCGACGGCAATTTCGTCTCCCAGGGTGGCCAGTTCGATGGCTGGGGGCAGGTGATGTGGGCTTACGGCCAGCATTACAGGATCACCAGAGACCGCGCATTCGCCGAGCGCGTATATCCCTCCATGCAGCGCGCAGTCGCATGGTTGCGCGCGGCACGACGCTCAGACCCGCTTCATCTGGTCCCGGCAACCACCCCGGGCGACAACGAAAACATCACCGGCCATGTCACCGGGCACAACTTCTGGGCGCTGGCGGGACTGAAGAACGTTATCCTGATCGCGGACGCCCTGGGCCGAAGCGGCGATGCCCAGTCTTACAGGGTCGAATATGACGATTACAAGAGCGCATTGCTGGCCGCATTGAAAAAGGCAACTAGCTCGACCGGAGGATATATTCCTCCCGGGCTGGACAAGCCGGGCGGCCAGGATTGGGGCAACATGCTCTCCATCTATCCCGAGCAGGTCCTCGATCCTTTCGATCCAATGGTCACCGCGACCTTGAATGCCACCAGGGCCAAGTACCAGGAAGGCATCATGACCTATGGAGATGGGC
>CAYTQA010000114.1:0-9105 GCA_964439495.1 uncultured Terriglobales bacterium
CACAACCCTTAATTCCTGTCATCCAGAGCGCCGCGCGAGGCGAGCGTGCGAGCCAGGCGCAAGCGAAGGACCCCGAAAATGCCCCATCCATAATTGCCGCTTCAGGCTTTCCGACCAACTCTTACACTGGAAGTTTCAAGTTGCGAGTTCCAGTTTTAAAGGCAAATAGATATCATGATTTCCGAGAAGCGCCAGCGACGAGGAATCCCTTTAGTGAAATGGAATCTTATCGCTGAAAAGCTTGTGACCGCATCTATGCCCTTTGCTCTCTCGGGGTCCTTCGCTCGCACTACGTGCTCGCTCTGGATGACAAGGTGAAGAGAGTTGGTAAATGTTAACCACACAACCCTTAATTCCTGTCATCCAGAGCGCCGCGCGAGGCGAGCGTGCGAGCCAGGCGCAAGCGAAGGACCCCGAAAATGCCCCATCCATAATTGCCGCTTCAGGCTTTCCGACCAACTCTTACACTGGAAGTTTCAAGTTGCGAGTTCCAGTTTCAAAAGCAAATAAATATCATAATTTCCGAAAAGCGCAGGGACGAGGAATCCCTTTAGTGAAATGGAATCTTATCGCTGAAAAGCTTGTAACCGCATCTATGCCCTTTGCTCTCTCGGGGTCCTTCGCTCGCACTACGTGCTCGCTCTGGATGACAAGGTTTAAGAGAGTTTGTAAATGTGAGAACAACTCTGGGATGGATTGCACCATCCCTGGTGCAAACGGGTGAACATGGTGAACATAGGCGAACTTCGAAATTCGCAATGTTCACCGCTCCAATCCTATGAAAATAAACCTGTTACATGGCAAAGGGGAACGTGGTGAACATTGCAGGCGGGAAAATGGGATTTCAGGAATTGCGCCCTCATCGGCTCCGGGAAGCGCCTCAGGGCCGGATCGGCAAAATCGGCATTGAAATTAAAGCTGCCGACTGAGAGAAACTTCTATTCTCTCCAGGTGTTTTACAGGTGTTAAATAGAGGGAAAGAGCACACGTCCTCAAGGAGTTCGGGATGCGTTTGGGTCGAAAATCGATCTTCTTATTGCTGTTGCTGCTGGCTATGGTGGCCACCACCCTCCTGGTCTTTGGCCGGGACAAGAAGAAGCCTGCGCAGAACACTGCCACCACGCCGATGGACGAAAACCGGCGCGCCCTTCACGCGCTTAATCGTCTGGGCTTTGGCCCGCGTCCCGGAGAGGTGCAGCGGGTGGAAGCGATGGGGGTGGACAAGTGGATCGAGCAGCAGCTCCATCCCGAAAAGATCGACGACAGCGCTTTGGAGACGCGCCTCGCGGCTTACCGCACCCTGAAGATGGATACCCGCGAGCTGGTCATGAACTTCCCCCCGCCGCAGGTTTTGAAGGCGGCAGCCGACGGACGCATCCCGATGCCCACCGATCCCGAAGAGCGCGCCATCTACGAAAGCGGCATTCAACGCGTGCAACAGACCAAGCCCCCGGCGCAGAATGGGAATGCGAACGCCAATAACAACGCCGTACCCGCCGCAAATGGCGAAAAGATGGCGCCCGAGACGCGCATGTACGCGGACAACAAAACATCGGATACGAAAGCCATGAAACTGCTCAATATGCCGCCCAAACAGCGCATGAATCAGGTCCTGAGTATGGCGCCCGATGAGCGGGAAACCATGCTGAAGGCCCTGAAACCCAAGGACCGGCAAGGCATGATGGAAGGCCTCACTCCCAAGGACCGGGAAACGCTGCTGGCATTGGTAAGTCCCCAGGCCGTGATTCCGGGGGAGCTTACCCAGGCGAAGCTTCTGCGCGCCATCTATAGCGAGCGTCAACTTCAAGAGGTGATGACCGACTTCTGGATGAACCACTTCAACATCTTCATCGGCAAAGGCGCGGACAATTATCTGCTTACCTCGTATGAACGCGATGTGGTCCGTCCCCGGGCGCTGGGCAAGTTTAAGGACCTGCTGCTTGCCACCGCTAAATCACCGGCCATGCTTTTCTATCTCGACAATTGGCAGAGCCTTGGCCCCAACTCCGATGTCGCGATGCATCGTCCTGCGAAGCGCCCGGCCAATGCCAGGCCGCGTCCTCGCGTCCGGGGCAGCTTTGGAGGGCCGTGGGGATGGGCAAGGCCGCGGGTCTACGTTGGTGGAAATATGGGGCGGCAGAAGCCGCGCAATCCCCAGCAGAACAAGGGCCGGTCAGCCAGCGGCTTGAACGAAAACTATGCCCGCGAGGTGATGGAGTTGCACACCCTTGGCGTGGATGGCGGATACACACAGAAAGACGTCACCGAGCTGGCGAAGATCCTTACCGGCTGGACCTTCGACCGCAGGAGCCTGGTCAAGGAGGACAAGGCCGCGGTCTATGAGGGCGGCTTCTCCTTCAATGAAAGAATGCACGAGCCAGGCAAGAAGGTTTTTCTCGGCAAGCAATATAAAGAGAACGGCGAGAAGGAAGGGGAAAAGGCGCTGGAGGTGCTGGCCCATAGCCCCTCGACGGCGCGATTCATTTCGCGCAAGCTGGCCATGCGCTTCGTCTCCGATAATCCACCCGAGTCCCTGGTCGATCGCATGGCCAAGACATTTCTGAAAAAGGACGGCGACATCCGCGAAGTCCTGCGCACCCTCTTCCACTCGCCGGAGTTCTGGGCGCCGGAGGCCTATCGCGCCAAGGTGAAGACCCCATTTGAATTTGTGGCATCGGCGGTGCGCGCGACAGGAGCGGAGGTCAGCAACCCGCAGCCGCTGAACGGGACCTTGCAGAAGCTTGGTATGCCGCTCTATGGAATGCAGCCTCCCACCGGCTATTCGATGAAGGAATCCGCGTGGATGAACTCAGCCGCATTGATTGACCGGTGGAACTTCGCCCTGGCGCTCGGCGCGGGAAGGCTGTATGGCGTTCAATGGGACCCGCATACGGCGGTGCGCGCGGAAGATGTTCCTGGCGATTCCGCCGGCGCGGTGGCTCTGCTGGAAGCGGTGTTCCTGGGCAACGACGTCTCCCAAACCACGCATGAGGTCCTGGTAAAGCAGGCGCAGGACCCGCAAATGGCCGCGCGCAATAATTTTGCGCAGAGCAATGGGCCGAATCTCCCATTGATTGCGGGGCTGATTATGGGGTCTCCGGAATTTCAACATCGGTGAATTGGTATTGGTAAGCAGGAGGGAATGATAATGGCAATCAGCAGAAGGGTATTCATGAAAGGCGGCGCAATGGCGCTGGTGGGAACGACGGTCGTCCCTGCCTTCCTTCAGCGCGCGGTATTTGGCGTGGAGCGTTTTCCGGCCAATGGGAAAAAACGCCTGGTGGTGCTCTTCCAGCGCGGGGCCGCCGACGGGCTCAACATCGTGGTGCCGCACGGCGAGCAGGCTTATTACGCGATGCGCTCGACCATCGCCATTCCCCGCCCGCAAAACGGAAAGGAATCGGCCATTGACCTGGATGGATTCTTCGGCCTGCATCCCTCGATGGCATCGTTCAAACCACTCTTCGATCAGGGCCATCTTGCCATCATTCACGCCGCCGGATCGCCAGACAACACGCGCTCCCATTTCGACGCGCAGGACTACATGGAGACCGGCACGCCGGGCGTGAAGGCCACCGAAGACGGCTGGCTGAACCGCGCCCTGCGCGACGCAGCCGTCCGGGCCTCCGTTGCCGCTCCCGGCCCCATCTCGCCCTTCCGCGCCGTGGCGCTCAGCACGGGATTGCCACGCACGCTGGCCGGCCCCGTTCCCGCCGTCGCCCTCAACAGCATTAACGATTTTGGGATTGGCGGCTCCAACCCCAAGGTCGTCCCAGTGGCGAACAGCTTTGAAGCCATGTATCAGGATTCGGGCGACAGCGTCCTGCATGGCACCGGACAGGAGACCTTTGAGGCCATGAAGATGCTGAAGGCCGCCGATCCGGCGAAATATGTCCCGTCGCCCAATGCCAACTATCCGCGCGGACGTTTTGGCGATAGCCTCCGCCAGCTCGCGCAGCTTCTGAAGGCCGATCTTGGGGTCGAAGTGGCCTTCGCCGATATCGGCGGATGGGACCACCATGTGAATGAAGGCTCCACGCAGGGGCAGTTGGCGCGCCTGCTGGGTGAATTCTCGCAGGGGATCTCCGCCTTTTGGACCGATCTTGGCGACCTCGCGCAGGATACGGTGATGGTCTCGATGTCGGAGTTTGGCCGCACCGCGCGCCAGAACGGCACCGGCGGCACCGACCACGGACACGCCAACGTGATGTTTGTTCTCGGCGGCCCGGTCAAGGGCGGGAAGGTCTACGGACGCTGGCCCGGCCTTGAGCAGTCACAGCTTTATGAAGGACGCGATCTGGCGCTGACCACCGACTTCAGGACCGTGCTCGGAGAAGTTGTCTACCGCCATATGGGAAACCGCAATCTGCCCACTGTCTTCCCCGGCTTTGACAGCAATCCCCAGAACTTCCTGCGCATCCTGGGATAGGCGGATTTACACGCGGAAGTTTGTGAGACGTTGAATCAGCGCTTCACCTTGAGGATCTCGGTGGCGATACTTTTGGCCTCGATCTCCATCAGGCTCTTCAGGGTGGATTTTACGTCGCCCCCCTTATAGTTGTTGCCGCCGTCGAGCACCGGCCGCATCTGTCCCGGCAGATACGCCTTGACCGAGACCTCCGCCGCTGTCCTTGCTCCGCTGATTACGGTGTGGCCGGGGCTGGTCGTCTTGCGGCTGCCGCCGAAGCGCTTCAGCGAAGCGATATCGGAGAGCACGAAATACTCGCAGCGCTTCTGCTGCGCCTCAGCCTCGATGGCGTCGTGATCATCCGGGTTGGAGGTTAGAGGAACGGCCTCAACTTTCAGCGAAGCCAGGTCTTTAATTAGCTCCTCCTGCAGCGGTTGCGTGAGCCCCGCCTGGCCCACGCTGCTCGTGACCCGGGCGATGCCGATGCATGACCTCCCTGATGATGGAGATCCATGCGTGGCATTAGCGACCGCTGAATCGGGCGGGGTGGAATCGGGCGATGTGGAATCCGGCGCCTCCTGCCATGTACCGGCAAAGGCGCACAGGCTGAAGACCAGCATCAGCAGCAATGCCAGTAGCAGCGATTTGAGAGAACACAGTTTCATTGTTCGTCCGGGTTTCGGGAGGTGGCCGCATCATAGCCGAGGAGAAGCCCCTTGCCTACTACTTCTTTATTCATGCATTCTTCATCCAGGCAGCAGGGTAGAAATCTTGCCATTATTTCCCTATCCATGCAGGGGAAAGAGATTTTGCCCACCATTTCTTTATCCACGCAGCGGGGAAGAGCACGGATTGATCCGTGCGTTAAGGATTTATAGAAACAAGCCGCTTTAGCGGCGGGGCTGAAATCGTTTAATCCAGCCGGGCGAGAACGTCGTCTCCTTGCACCTTGATCTCGTAAACCGATACCCTGGCGGCGGAGCTATGGGCGGCTTGCCCGGTCCTGGGGTCCCATTGCCAGCCATGCCACGGGCAGACGATTTTTCCATTCTCAATAGTGCCCTGGCCAAGCGGCCCGCCGCGATGGATGCACACATTGTCAATTGCGCTGATCGCGCCCTGCACATTCGCCACACAGACCACTCGGTTGCCAATGGTGATTTCGGTCGCCTGTCCCTCTGGCGGCAATTCGCTTGTGGAACAAATGCGGATGAACTCTGCCACGCAGCCTCCCTGATTTTTAATTGGTCACAAGTTTAGGAGGTGCGATAAAAGCGTGTCAATTCCCCGCCCGAATCGGATCATTCGATCTATGTTACATTCGGGTTGAGATGAGCGATCCGGAGCATTCTTCCGATGTGCGGCTCTACTGTCCTGCCTGTGGCGTGGAGGTCACGGACCCGCTCACCTGCGGGGATTGCTCCGCCGTCATCTGCCGCCGCTGTGGGACCCCGCTTGAATCCGCCGATGAATTGGCCATGGGATAAACTTTCCTTCGTCTCCATTTTCGGAGGACCGGCCCTGGTCGGCCCGAAAACTTTATGAACAAAAAGGACTGCGCATGAAACTGCTTGTGATTGGCGCCGGCATGATGGGCACGGCCGCCGCTTACGATCTGGCCCGCTCCGGCGATGGATCGTCGGTGACGGTGGCGGACGTGGACCTCCGCCGCGCCAAGGGCTGCATACGCCAGATCGAAGAGATGCTTCGCTCCGCTAACAATGGCGGCCAGCTCACCGGCAAACTGCGGGCCCGGGAGCTCGATGCCTCCGACGAGAAGGCGGCCTATAAGCTGATGCGCGAGCATGAGGCGGCGCTCTCCGCCGTTCCTTATTTTTATAACCTCGGACTGGCGCGCGCGGCCATTCGCGCCAAGTGCCACTTCGCCGATCTGGGCGGAAACAATACCGTGGTGCGCAAGACCTACGAGCTGAGCAAAGCGGCGGAGAAGAATGGGGTCACGCTGGCCCCGGACTGCGGCCTCTCGCCGGGAATGGCCAGCATCCTCGCTGGAGAGCTGGTAAGGCGGCTGCGGAATGGCGCTTCGCGCTCCGCCAAAATTGACGCATTGAAGATCTATGTTGGCGGCCTGCCCAAAGAGCCGAAGCCTCCGTTTCGATATCAACTGGTCTTTTCCGTGGAAGGGCTCATCAACGAATATGTGGAGCCGGCCAGGGTGCTGAAGAACGGCAAGGTGCGAGAGATCGAGCCGTTGACCGAGCCGGAAGAGTTCCATATGCAGGGCTTCGATCCCATGGTCGCCTTCCATACTTCGGGCGGCACCTCCACGTTGCCGGAGACCTTCGCCGGAAAAGTGGGAGAATGTTTCGAGAAGACGCTGCGCTATCCCGACCATTACACGCTGGTCCGCGGTCTCTACGATCTGGGATATTTCTCCGGGAAGAAAGTTGCCGTGCAGGGGCGGAAGGTTTCTCCGCGGGAGATGACCGCGCAACTGTTCCTGGATAAGCTCGGCGGCGACGGCCCGGACGTCTGCATTATGCGGGTGGAGGCCCATCGCGAAGGCCGCGTGCTGGCCTTTGAAATGATGGACTACTTTGACGACCGGCTGAAGCTCACGGCCATGATGCGCACAACGGCGTGGCCGGCGGCCATCGTGCTGCGGATGATCGCCAGCGAGACCATCCGGAGGCGCGGCGGGATCAGGCAGGAGCTCGACGTTCCGGCGGATTTGTTTCTGCAAGAGATGAAGAAGCGCGGCATCGACATCCGGTTCTCCGATTCGGCGGCCGCGAGCAGCGAGAACGCGGCGGCCCATTCCAGGAGCGCATCATGAAGGTCCATACCGAATATCTGACGTTTGAAACCAGGAAGCATCGCGACTATGTCCACATCACTCCGCAGGTCGAAGCGGCGGTGAAGAAGAGCGGAGTGCAGGAAGGACTTGCCTTTGTCTCCGCCATGCACATCACGGCGGCGATTTACGTGAACGATCATGAGTCCGGATTGATCCAGGACATTGACGAATGGCTGGAAAAGCTGGCGCCCTTCCGCAAGGACTATCGTCATCATCAGACCGGGGAAGATAACGGCGACTCCCACCTGAAGGCGCTGCTGCTGCATCATGAGGTGACGCTTCCCATCACCAAAGGCAAGCTCGATCTGGGAACATGGCAGCGCGTCTTCTATGCTGAATTCGATGGGCAGCGCCCCAAGCGCGTGATCGTGAAGGTGCTTGGCGAGTAGTTGCTTCTGCGTCGGTAATTACGGCAGGAGTTTTGCTCTAAACAGATTAAACTTCGAGCGTCTTGCGCTACTTCTCGTTTAAGTTCAGAGCGCGCAGGCAATAGCGGATCTCCGGCGCAACTTCCGTGATCTCCATTCCCGGCTTCACCATCAGCTTGCAGGAGAGCGCCTGGCGTCCCGCATTGCCTTCCGCGGTCTTGAACGAGACCCGGCAGTACTGGCATTCTTCATTCCAGCAGAAGCGCCCCATCGCCACGTCCTCCGGAGAGAGATATTGCAGGGCCCGCAACAGCATGTTTCCCGCGGGGACCTTGAATTCCCTGCCCAGCACCTTGATGGTGATCAGCTCGGTATAGGGACGGTAAAGATGGCCAGAGTGACTCATGCGCTTAAGATTTTACTCGCATCAGGCAACGGGGACGGCCATGAATCCATCTGCACTAGTACCGAGGTAATCATGGACAAGCAGGAAAATCAGGGCCGCAGGGCGGCAGACAACGATATTCACAAGGGAGTCGTCGAATCGCAAACCCCAACGCAGAAAGACCAGGTCTCGCTGCAAGGGCAACTGCCGCATCGCGACCAGGACCCCAACATTAAAGGCAAGGACAGCGATTTCCCTGAGCCCGGCGAGAACCCGGAATACAGCGGAGAACGCCAGGAGTCCGGCCCTTCGCAAAAGACCAACCAGAACGATAAGGAGGACGATCCTCTGGCGGCATAGAAGATTCGTCATGGTTGCATTCGCAGTTTCAAGTTGCGTGTTGCGAGTTTCAAAAGAGAATGTTCGTCATTGTCATTCCGAGGAAGCGCAGCGACGAGGAATCCCTAGAGCCAAAAGAGTGTTCGGGGCCGGAAAGCCTGAAGCTGCAATGATGAACCGCAGCATTCCCGGGGTCCTTCGCTTGCGCTTGGCTCGCAAGCTCGCCTCGCGCCACGCTCTGGATGACAGAAGTTAAAAGGGACCATCAACGCCAGATTTTGAAACTCGCAACTGGGAACTCACGACTGATAGCTTGCAACTGAGAACTGCTATCTAACGAAGACTCTCCATGATCTCGTCCAGCACCTGTTTGGAGGGGCGCACCGCTTCCTGCGGCAGATGGGCCAGCGGCTGCTCCGTCATGTTCAGCATCTCCACAAAACTTGGCTTGGTAGTGTCAATGTAGAACACGCCGGTCAGCACCTCGCCGCGCTCATGCGCTTCCATCAGGGACTTCACCGCCTGCACCCGGTCGGTGGGATCGTAACTCTCATGCAGCTTGCGCAGGCGCATATGCGATCCATCGTGCATGCGGACGTCGAAGGTCGTGCCCGGATCGTAGTCCACGTCGATCTCCTCGAAGTGCGGCACAAATCCGATTTCGTTTACCGGCTCCTCATGCTCTTGGATGTACTTGTAGGACTTGGTCGAGCCTTCGTGATCGTTGAAGGTCACGCACGGGGAGATCACGTCGAGCATCACCGTGCCGCGATGGGCAATCGCCGCC
>CAYTQA010000115.1:0-9032 GCA_964439495.1 uncultured Terriglobales bacterium
ATCGCGGAGCGGAGATGCTCAAGCTCGACCTGGCCGCCGCCGGCATCCCGTATCGAGACCCCGCCGGACTCGTGTTCGACTTCCACGCCCTCCGGTGCCAGTGCGCCACCCTGCTCGACCAGGCAGTGGCGCTCGACCCGTCGTATGGGGAGGCATATCTCCAACTCGGCGTCTTATATGCCGGGCAGCACAAATATCAGAATGCCATCGGAGAATACCAGCAGGCGTTGAAGTTCAGTCCGAACCTCTCCGGGGTTCACTATCGCCTGGGACAGGCCCTGGCCCGGACCGGCGACTCTACTCGGGCCAAGCAGGAGTTTGCGGAGTTTGAGCGTCTGCGCCAGCAGGAGGTGGAAGATGCCAACAAGCAGCATAACCAGATTCAGCAGTTTGTATACACGATGCGGAATTCGGGTCAGAATAACAAGTAAGAGAGCTTCGCTCGGCCGCGCCGGGGAGCAGGATCCGTTTTGCTCCGCCGATTTCCCATCGCTGAGAATACTTTCCTCATTTTTCCTACCGCCTGGCAAAAGCCTGAGCGGATTTGTGAATTTATCGAGAACGGGCGAGCGGCGCCCCTTTTAACTGCCAGTTTTCTCGGTCCCGTAAACATGTATATATAAAATGATATTGACGAGGCCCCTCAATGGCGTGTACGTTAACGAAAAGGCTTGAGCCACTCCACCCATGAGCGCCTCCAAATCTGTAAGCTCCTTCACCGCCGGTTTCGGCGTGGTCCAACTGGCGAATGATCGCCTCGTAGCCAGCTTTTTACCGGGACTGGGAGCGAAGATGAATTCGCTCAAGAGCGTCTCCACCGGCCGCGAATTTCTTCTTCAGCCACAACGTTCATACCGTCCAGCCGAATATGGGGCCAGCTTCGCCGATTACGATACCAGCGGGTTTGATGAATGCTGCCCTACGGTTTCCGAATGCAAATACCCGAACGGCGGATTTGCCGGCGCGATCATGCCCGACCATGGCGATCTTTGGTCGATGCCATGGGACTATAGTGTGCGCTATGGCGAGCTGTTCTTTGAAGCACAGGGAAGAAGCCTGCCTTACGTATTTCGAAAATACGTGCGACTGGAAGGCAATGCGATCATTCTGAGCTATGAGATTACAAGTGTTGGCTCCAGGGAATTTGCATTCCTGTGGTCGGCCCATCCGCTATTCGCGGTCGAACCGGGCTGCAGGATCATGCTTCCGAATGACGTGTCGGGCTTGTTCGTAAACTGGTCCCATGAAGGACGATTGGGCAAGTTTGGCGATCCATGCGGATGGCCCATCGCCCGCACCAAAGAAGGCGTTGAGGTTGATCTTGCGCAGGTGACCACGGTCAAAGCGGGCACCGCGGAAAAACTGTTTACTCCACGGTTGTCGAAGGGGCAGTGTGCGATTTGTTATCCAGGCACTGGGGAATCGATCACCTTGCAGTTTGATCCGCTACTCGTTCCTTATCTGGGCCTGTGGATTTGCCAGGGTGGCTGGCCTTCCCCAAGCCAGGGCCATTTCACCGTGGCGCTGGAGCCATGCACCGGCCGCCCGGACTCGCTTCGAGAGGCGATCAAGAGGGGTGAGTGCGATGTGCTGAAACCCGGCGAGAAAAAGAGCTGGGAAGTAAGACTCAAAGTTAGCTCGGAACAAGATCCAAGTGAGAATGGTTTGGGTAGCCGGCGCGCTTAACTGAATCGTGCCGCTGGCGAGACTTGCCAGTGCGAGCAATGCAGAGCGATTGGCGGGCCGTCTGGTTGGATGGAATGGTCCACCTTCAGAGCAGCGCTGCCCGGGAGATTAGCGATGCAAAAAGATAAAGAGGAGCATACTATCGGCAAAAATCGTGGCATGACACGGCGCGATTTTCTGCGGAGCTCTTCCGCCATGGCCGCTGCTCCGCTGATTGCCTCCGCCGAGATGCCGCACCCCCGCTCGAATGTGGTCCTCATCATCTCCGACCAGTTTCGCTGGGATTGCCTGGGCGCGAATGGCCGCAACCCGCTGAACCTCACGCCGAACCTCGATGCGATGGCGCGGGAAGGCACGAACTTCGCCAACTCGATTACAAATCAGCCGGTATGCGCGCCCTCTCGCGCCTGTCTCTTTACCGGCCAGTATGCGACGCGTCACCAGGTATGGCGGAATGGCGTCGCCCTGCCTCCCGAGAGCCCCACGGTAGCCAAGGCTTTCCGCAATGCGGGGTACACCGCCAACTACATCGGTAAATGGCATCTGGCGCCGGAAATCCCGGAGGACCACAGCACGCTGGGACCGGTCCCGCCGCGTTATCGGGGAGGGTTCGATGATTTATGGGAGGGCTGCAACATCATGGAATGGACCTCCCATCCCTATGAGGGCAGCATCTGGGACGGCGCGGGAAGAGAGATCCGCTTTCAGGATGAGTATCGTGTCGATTTCATCACCGAGCGCGTCGTCCGTTTTCTGCGGGAGCAGGCGCGTGAACCGTTTTTTCTCGTCATCTCCTACCTGGAGCCGCATTTTCAGAACGACTGCAACTGCTTCGTCGCGCCAAAGGGGTACGCGGAACGATACCGCAATTCATTTGTTCCGCGCGATCTTTCGTTTTTCCCAGGCGACTGGCAGGCGCAGTTGCCGGAGTACTACGGGTGCATCGCGCGCGTGGACGAAAATGTTGGCCGGCTGCGGCAAGAGTTGATCGCGCGCCGGCTCGCGGACCGGACGGTGCTTGCGTTCGTCAGCGATCACGGCTGTCACTTCCGCACCCGCAATTCCGAATACAAGCGCAGCGGGCACGAGAGCTCGATCCATGTGCCGCTGGTGATCGCCGGTCCGGGTTTCCAGCGCTCGCGGACGGTGCAGGACTTGATCGGCCACATCGATATTGCTCCCACGCTGCTCGATGCCGTGGGGATCGCGGTGCCCACGACCATGCAGGGACGGAGCGCGATGCCTTCCCTGGAAACTCCCCAGGCGGGCGCCACGCCCAACGAGGTCTTTATCCAGATCAGCGAATCGATGACTGCGCGCGCATTGCGCACCCCGCAGTGGACCTATGTGGTTGCCGTCCCAGACGGAAAATCGCAAGAGGCGGCGCCGCGTTATGTCGAACACCAACTCTATGACCTGCTGGCCGATCCTCATCAACTGGTCAATCTTGCCGGACGAGTGGAGACGCGACAGGTTGCCGCGCATCTGCGCGAAAGGCTTCGCGCCCGGATGATGGAAGCCGGCGAGCAGGAATCCGAAATCCTTCCCGCTCCTCTGTACCCGTAGGCGGAGGAGCTGCATGATGAGCAGGCGACAACCATCCATCCGTTTTTGATGGATCACGTAATTGTTTTAAGAGACGAGGGAAAAGAATGATGTGCAAATTGCTCCGAGTACTGTTGATTGCGGCGGCGGTCGCGAGCTGTGGGTCCGTTTTTCGTGGGGATGATAACGGTTCCACCCCTGCGGCGGCAGCGAGTGTGGCTTCGGTGGACCCATCACGGGACCTGGGCGAGTGGGAAGGGTGGGGCAGCTCGCTGGCCTGGTGGGCGCGTGCGATTGGAGGCACGGGCAATGCCGGCTACTATGCCGACCTTATCTATACAACCAAGACGGTGGACGATTATCCTGGGCTTGGACTCAATATCGTTCGTTACAACGTGGGCGGAGGCGGTATTCATCAGCCGCGGGAGAATAAAGGCCCGAAGCTGCAATGGCAGATGGACATCCATGGGTACTGGGTGGATCCTGACCGTCCTGATCCCGCGAATTGGGACTGGTCCGTGGATTTGAACCAGCGTTCGATGATGCGGATGGCGCGGGAGCGCGGGGCGAATGTATTCGCGTTGTTTTCAGATTCGCCCATGTGGTGGATGAATGAAAATCATAGTACCGCCGGGAGCAACACCGGCGGCGACTGCCTCGTGCCCGCCAATCAGGAGCGCTTCGCGACTTATCTGGCGACGGTCGCGCGCTACGCGGCCGACCACTGGGACATCCACTTTACCTCCGTCGAAGCCTTCAATGAGCCTTCGGCGGATTGGTGGAAGTATCCCATCCGCCAGGAGGGTTGCCATTTCGATGTGAGCACTCAGCAGGCGATGGTTCCAAAGCTCCGCCATGAACTGGACAGGCTGGGACTCAATGACGTTGCCGTTGCCGCAGCCGACGAGAATGACATCGACGTGGCCCTGAATACCTGGAAGGCTTACGATTCGACCACGCGCAACCTTATTGGAGAGGTCAATTTTCACGGCTATTACAAGGGGACCGAGCCTTATCGTGGCCCTAACGGAGTTGCGTTGCGTGAGGCGGTCGGAAGCAAGCGCCTGTGGCAATCCGAATATGGCGATGGAGATGGTTCGGGATATACCATGGCCAGCTCCATCATTCGCCATATTCGAGAAGTTAAACCGAGCGCCTGGGTCTACTGGCAACCAGTGGAACCGGAGTCCGGATGGGGCATGGTGAACGCGAAGTATACCGATACTCACGACCAACTCATGCCCGGCGAGAACACGCCGCTGCTTCGGGTCAACCGCAAATTTTTTGTCTACGGCCAGTTTACGAGGTACATCCGCCCTGGTTATCACTTCATGGACATCGGTGACCCAGACTCCATCGCGGCCTATGATTCCGCCGCCCATAAGCTTGTCATCGTCACCGTGACCGGCGAGCGCAATAAAGAAGTGAAGTACGATTTATCGAAGTTCAGAGCTGTCGGGCAGACCGCACGGCGCATCGCGACCACCACCACCCCTTCGCAGGAAGTTCCGGACTGGAAACAGCATACTGAAGTTATCCATCTTGAAGATAAGGCGCAAAAGGTACTTACAGTCACTCTTTACCCGAAATCGGTCTACACGTTCATCATTGAAAACGTTTTGCCTTGAGATGGGTGGCGGGTATACTGAAGTCGCTGAACGTCCCATGTTAAGAAACGAGTCTTCAGAGCCAGGCTATGGGAAGAACCCCTCCACGCAATCGCAAACCTCCTGAGGTCCCGGAGCCGGAAGGCGCCGAAGAACTCCCCCCCGCGCGCGATGGAAGACCGATTGGAATCAAAGACATTGCCAAGGCCCTGGGCATCTCGATCGGCACGGTAGACCGGGCGCTTCATTCCCGGGGCGGTATCAACCCGATCACCAAGGACCGCGTGCTGAAGATGGCGCGGACCATGGGATACAGGCCGAACCTGGCGGCCCGATATCTGAAGGCGCCGCGCCAGATGCGGCTCTCCATCAATCTTCCGGCGCAGATCGCCTCCTTTTTTGATGCGGTGCGCAGCGGGATACGCAATGCCTCAACCCCATTCGAACCGGCCATCCATCTTTGTTTCCGGACGCATCCCGCGCTTGGAGAAGGAGATGTGGCGCTCTTTCAGCAGGCCCTTGAAGATGGAAGCAAAGGGATCATGATTGCGCCAGGACATCCGGCGCAGTTGAAGCCCTGGATCAGCAAGGCGGCCGAGAAAGGCATCCCTGTGGTATGCGTCGCTACCGATGCGCCCGGCACGGAACGGTTGACCTCGGTCTCCGCCGACCCGTTTACCAGCGGGGCGATTGTGGGAGAGCTACTCTGCCGCATGATTCCGGGCTCGGGCACGGCTGCCGTTCTTACCGGCGATCTTTCCACCTTCGATCACTCGGAGAAACTCCGCGGATTCAGGAACAGCCTGGCTTCCCTCGGCGGAGGACTCGCCGTTTCGTCCGTGCTGGAAAGCCATGACGATGAGACCGCCGCATACAACGAAACCCGAAAGCTTGTCTCCCGCGACCGGCAGCTGAAGGCCATCTACGTGAGCACGGCAAATTCAATCAGCGTGTTGCGCGCCCTGGAAGAGACCGATCCCGAACGCCGCATCGCGGTCATTACGACTGATCTGTTCCCCGAACTTGTGCCGTTTCTTCAATCCGGCAGGATTTTGGCCACGATCAATCAACGTCCCGAGGCGCAGGGCCGCATCGCCTTCGAGTCTCTCTACAGCTTCCTGGTGGAAGGGGAGTATCCGCCATCGCGCGTCAAGCTGAACCCTCACATCGTGATGCGGTCAAACCTGGACCTGTTTCTGGAGCGCATGCCCGGGGAATCCGAGTGGAACGGGCAAGAGCAAGTATCCTGACCTCCCGCCATTGCTCAGGTTAAGGATGAAGGCCGGAAACTAGGAGAAAGCCCGTCCATCCACCTCTTCTCGACAGGGATGCAAATTTTCAATTGACACCCCGAGTAGGTTACGGCTAATCTGGCCGTGACGTTAACGTACACGAAAAAGGGAGCAGGCTCTCGTGAATTCCCGCCGACAATTCCTGAAGACGGCCTCTTCGCTGGCTGCGGGCGCATCCCTGCAAGGAGCGATCACTCCCGCCGCATTTGCCGCTTCGGCGATGGCTTCTGGCCAGACCGTCCCGACACAGCGTGAGTCGCTGAATGGGCTCTGGCAATTTCGCCTGGATCCAGAAAACGTTGGCCAGGGAAAGGGATGGCAGAATGCGGCAACCTCATCGGAGGGATGGAGTGAAGTCATCGTCCCTCATACCTGGCAGATAGCGCAGGATTCCGCTGACTACTTTGGCGTCGCCTGGTATCGCAGAAGCTTTCAGGTCCCACGCGAATGGGATGGCCAGACCATCCGAATTGAATTCGAAGCCGTCTTCCACTCCGCGACCGTATGGGTGAATGGAGTGGAAATCGGCAAGCACCTCCGTAAGGGATACACGGCCTTTGCCTTTGACACGACGTCGCTCACTCCCGGCGCGGACAACCTGCTCGTCGTAATGGTGAATTCCAATTTCGACGAGAACATGCTGCCACGCGGCCATTCCAGCGACTGGACACACGATGGCGGCATCTACCGGCCAGTCAGCCTGTTGATGACCCCCAAGGTGTACATCGAGCGAGTAGATGTGGACGCGGTCCCGGAGCGTGCGGCCAAAGCGGGAGACCTGGACATCTCAATCGTTGTTCGGAACAGTGGGACCCGCGCTTTCAAGGGGCAGATCGCGTGCCAGGCAATCGATGAGAGCACGGGGCTGGTGGTCCTCGACGAGAAGAATGCGGGCAAGGTCAACATTCCTGCGGGCAAAACAATTACCGTAGCTTTGCCGAAGCTCAGGATTGCAAATGCCAGGCTCTGGCACTTCGATGCGCCGAATCTGTATTCGCTTTCCGTCAGCCTATTCGGCCCGGAATCGAACCACGAGTTCACGACCACCTTCGGCATCCGCCGCATCGAGGTCAAGAATGGCTCATTCTGGCTGAACGGCGAGCCTGTTCGCCTGATGGGCGTCGAGCGCATGGCCGGCAGCAACCCGTATTACGGAATGGCGGAGCCAACGGCGTGGATCGACCATGACCACGATGATCTGAAAAATTTAAACTGCGTATTTACGCGCGTCCATTGGCCGCAGGACAAACGGGTTCTGGAATACTGCGACCGCCATGGCATCCTGATCCAGACTGAAGTGCCCACCTGGGGCCCCAATACCTTCAAGGACATGCAAGGCGAACCCGCTCCGGAGATCATGCAGAACGGCCTGGAGCAACTGCGGGAGATGATTGCGCGCGACCGGAACCATCCCAGCATCATCTCCTGGGGGCTGTGCAACGAGATCAACGGACAGCATCCGCCGGCATATAAATTTGCCCAGCGCATGTATGAAGAGGCAGCAAAGCTCGACCCGCGCCGGCTGCGCTCTTACGCCTCGAACTCTCTCCAGAAACAGCCTGGCAACGATGTCTCCAGGCTGATGGATTTTATCGAATGGAATGAATATTACGAGAGCTGGTACGGCGGCACGCCTGATGATCTTCGGCGCAATCTCGCGGAAATCCACCAGGCATTTCCAGATAAACCGATCGTGATCTCGGAATATGGATATTGTGCCTGTACCCCGGACCGTCCCGAGGGCGATCGGCGGCGCATCGAAGTCCTGCGCAACCATACGCAGGTCTGCCGCGAGGTGGATTATGTCGGTGGTCTGATTTTCTTCTGCTACAACGATTACCGCACGCACATCGGGGACAAAGGCACGGGCGTGATGAAGCAGCGCATTCACGGCGTGGTGGACCTGCTCGGCGCGCGCAAGCCTTCCTACGATGTGCTGCGTGGGGAATCCAGCCCGGTCGAGGCGCTCGAATGGAGCGGCAATCCGGCGTCATTCACGATCACGATTCGGAGCCGTAAATCGGTTCCTGCGTATACGCTTCGCGGCTACAAATTAAGCGGCACTCTGTATGGATTTGCAAATATTCCATTGGAGCGCCGCTATGTGGAACTTCCCGCGCTCGGGTCCGGACAGACGATTTCGGTCCCATTGCAGTTCAAGGAACAAGGGGCGACGCGGGTGGAGTTCGACGTCATGCGCCCGACTGGATTTTCCGCATTCACCAGGGTGTGGACACCGTAACCAGCAATCCCGGGGCCTCTTTCGCCACTTGCGTTCGAGCCTCATCACTAAACGATTCAGGAGAACCGGAGTTGACGAGAGCAGTGGCTGAACCCGTCCGAGCCTGGGAAGAGGACGTCACCATTCCCACCTATCCCGAGCAGGCGCCCGACAAGAACCCGATGTTCTTGGAAAAGCGTGTCTATCAAGGCAGCAGCGGCAAGGTGTATCCAAATCCGTTCACCGACCGTGTATCGAACGAGAAGGGCAATCAGTCCTACAATGCCGTTTTTCTTGAGAACGAATATGTCCGTCTGATGGTACTGCCCGAAATTGGGGGGCGTATCCACATTGGGCAGGACAAGACCACTGGATATGATTTTTTCTATCGCCAGAACGTGATCAAGCCCGCGCTCGTGGGATTGCTTGGCCCCTGGATCTCGGGCGGGGTCGAATTTAACTGGCCGCAGCACCATCGCCCCTCCACATACATGCCGGTGGAGCACACGATCGAGCGCGGCGAGGACGGCAGCATCACCATCTGGCTCAGCGAGCATGATCCCATGCAGCGCATGAAGGGCATGGCGGGGATCTGCCTGCATCCGGGCAAGTCGTACATCGAGGCGAAGGTGCGTTTGTACAACCGCACTCCCTTCGTGCAGACATTTCTCTGGTGGTCGA
>CAYTQA010000116.1:0-8951 GCA_964439495.1 uncultured Terriglobales bacterium
GCTCATTAACATTAACTTTCGTATTCAGGAATGTGTGGAATAAGGGGGCAGGTCAAACAGACCATGCTCCTGGATCAAGATGTCGGATTATACTTCCTTAAGCAATCATTCCACTATGCTTTCCGAGGCACGGATGCGCGTTTTTCTGTTGATCCTTCTGGCACTGGCAAGTATTCCAGCATATACACAGCCCCAGGCCATCACCGATCCTAAACAAATCCGGAGCAAGGCCCTGGACCATGACGTGCAGCCGCTCTCCATCGAGAAGCTATATATGACCCGAAACGTTGGCGGCACCACCTGGTCGCCGGACGGCAAGCAGGTTGCCTTCATCGCCAACATTTCAGGACGCAACAATATCTGGCTGGTCCCCGCCGAGGGAGGATGGCCAACCCAGCTCACCGTGAGCGACCAGCGGCAGATCGAGCCGGCGTGGTCTCCGGATGGAAAGTGGATCGCCTATGCCTCCGATCACGATGGCAACGAGCAGTGGGACCTCTTCCTGGTCTCTCCGCAAACCGGCGAAGTCATAAATCTGACCAACACGCCGGAGAGCGCGGAGCAGGGGCCCGCATGGTCGCCCGATGGCCGGCAGATCGCCTACATGGTAAAGCCGCAGACTTCCCCCTCGTATGAAATCGATGTGCTCAATGTGCTCACCAGGCGGGCGCGCCATCTGACCAGCGGCACGCCGCAGCAGCTTGGCAATGTTGCTCCCATCTGGTCGCGCGATGGCAAGTTCGTCGTTTTCACGCAGGAGAACGCAAGCCGCAAGGACTCAAACATCTTTATGGCCGATGCGGCCACAAGCAAGACGGTTAACCTCACGCCTCATCGCGACGAGCACCTGTATCGCGCCGAGGCGGTCTCGCCGGACAGCACAAAAATCCTGCTTACCTCGAATGCGTGGAACGGCTATGAGAACGTTGGACTGCTCGACATCGCCACTAAGAAAATTGACTGGCTCACGCAGGAGAAATGGGCGACCCAAGCCGGCGGCTTCTCCCCGGATGGAAAGCTGATTACCTGGACCTCCGATATTGACGGCAACACCAAAATCTTTCTCTACGATCTCGCCACGCGGCAGAGCTCTGCCCTTCCGGTCGCAACCGGCGTGAACGAATTAGGCGGCTCCGATACCGCATTCACCCGGAACGGAGCGCGCCTGCTCTACTATCACAATGGTCCCACCGCGCCCAACGATGCCTGGGTGTACACGCTGGGCACAAGGCAATCCGCGCAGCTCACCCATTCGCTGATGGCGGGCATCAACACCGCCGACATGGTCGAGCCGTTCCTCGTCCATTTCCCCAGCCGCGACGGCAAGTGGACGCTCTCCGCTTACGTCTACATCCCGGACAACGCGCCGCGCGATGAACGCCGGCCACTCATCCTCTTTATTCACGGCGGCCCGCGATCGCAAACCGTGAATGGGTTCAATCGCATCATCCAGTACCTGGCGAACCAGGGCTATGCGGTCATCGCGCCTAATTACCGCGGCTCGACGGGATACGGCAAGGCGTTCATGGATGCCGATCAGCTCGATATGGGCGGCGGCGATCTTCAGGACAACTTCGCGGCGGTCGATTTCATAATGAAGAGCGGCTACATCGATCCTAAAAAGCTGGTGGTGATGGGCGGCAGCTACGGCGGTTATCTCACCATGATGGCCCTCACCAAGGAACCCAACGCCTGGGCCGCTGGAGTGGCGATCGTGCCGTTTGTAAATTGGTTCACGGAAGTCGCGCATGAAGATCCTCTGCTGCGGCAGATGGACTTTGCCACCATGGGCGATCCGGTGAAGAACAAGGCGTTGTGGGAGGACCGCTCGCCCATCAATTTTGTGGACAAAATCAAGGCCCCATTGCTGCTCATGGCGGGCGGAAACGATCCGCGCTGCCCAAAATCGGAGGCGCAGCAGGTTGCCGATGCGGTAAAGAAACGCGGCGGGGTTGTGGACCTTAAAATCTACGAGAATGAAGGGCACGGCTTCGCGCGGGTGGAAAATCAGATTGACGCCTATAAGCGCGCTGCCGACTTTCTCAAGAAATATGTGCCGGCGCCGGATTGCGGATGCAATTTAGTCCCGCAATAAAAATATTTTCTAGAAGATCGTGCCAGGGCCGTCCTGTTTGCATTCGATAGCCTCGGCGAGGAAAACCGCCCCGCTTCAACTACAATCCAAATGAGTAAGCCATGCAGACGCCAGTCGCCATTCCACTCAGCTCGCACGATAAACCCGTAGATACTTTTCCTCCGGCGGAAGAACTTGCCGCTGAGCTTAGCCGTCGCATTCAGGGAGAGGTACGTTTTGACCGCGGCACACGCGGTCTTTATGCGACCGATGGATCGAATTACCGACAGGTCCCCATCGGGGTCGTGCTTCCGAAAGACGCGAATGACTGCATTGAGACGATGCGCGTCTGCCGTGAGTTTGGCGCGCCCGTGCTCTCCCGCGGGGGCGGCACCAGCCTTGCCGGGCAATGCTGCAATGTGGCGGTGGTGCTGGATTTTTCCAAGTACATGCATAAGATCCTGGAGCTGAATCCCGGCCAGAAGTATGCGCGCGTGCAGCCGGGAATCGTGCTCGATACGCTGCGCAACGCCGCCGAAAAGCACACGCTTACCTTCGGTCCCGATCCCGCCACCCACACGCACTGCACCCTCGGCGGAATGATCGGCAACAATTCGTGCGGCGTCCACGCGCTGATGGCGGGCAAGACGGTCGATAACGTCCATGAGCTTGACGTCCTCACCTATGACGGTTTGCGCCTGAAGGTGGGCGAGACCAGCGAACAGGAGCTTGAGGCGATCATTCGCGGCGGCGGACGGCGAGGAGAGATTTATGCCGGCATGAAGCGCATCCGCGACAGATATGGCGACCTGATTCGCCAGCGCTATCCGAAGATCCCGCGGCGCGGCTCCGAGGCCACATGCGTGATGGTGCTGGAGGCCAAGCTGCGCCTGGTCTACAGCCCTCCGGTAAGGACCTTGCTGGTGCTCGGATATCCGGACATTTACCAGGCCGCCGATCATGTGCCCAGAATCCTTGAATCCAAGCCCGTGGGCCTGGAAGGCTTCGACGAGAAGCTTGTCGGCTACATGAAAAAGAAGGGGTTGAACACCCAGGACCTGAATCTCCTTCCCGATGGCGCGGGATGGCTTCTGGTGGAATTTGGCGGAGAGAGCAAGAAAGAGTCCGATGCGAAGGCGCAAGAGCTTATGGCGGCGCTCAGGAAAAATCATACCGCCCCCACCATGAAGCTCTACGACGAAAAAGCGCAGGAAAACAAGGTCTGGCAGATTCGTGAATCCGGCCTGGGCGCGACCGCATTCGTTCCCAGCGAGCCGGTCACGTGGGAAGGCTGGGAAGATTCGGCGGTCTCTCCGCACGACCTTGGCAATTATCTTCGCGATTTTCGCAAGCTTCTTGAAAACCATGGATATGGCTGCTCTCTCTATGGCCATTTCGGGCAGGCCTGCGTCCACACGCGCATCGATTTTGATTTTCAGACGGTCCATGGAATCCGCAACTATCGCGCATTCATCGAGCAGGCAGCCGACCTGGTGGTGAGCTATGGCGGCTCACTTTCAGGGGAGCACGGTGACGGCCAGTCGCGCGCCGAGCTGCTGCCCAAGATGTTTGGCCCTGAACTTATCCAGGCCTTCAACGAATTCAAGGCGCTCTGGGACCCGGCGTGGAAGATGAATCCGGGTAAGGTGGTGAAGCCTTACAAGATCGATGAGAACCTGCGCCTGGGGGCGGATTATCGTCCGTGGGAGCCGAAGACGCACTTCAAATATCCCGAGGATGAAGGAAAGTTTTCGCGCGCAGTGCTGCATTGCGTCGGGGTCGGAAAGTGCCGGCGGCACGAAAATGGAGTGATGTGCCCCAGCTATATGGTCACGCTGGAAGAAAAGCATTCCACCCGCGGACGCGCGCACATGCTCTTCGAGATGCTGCAGGGCGAGGTCGTGACCGGCGGATGGAAGGACGAGCACGTCAAGGAATCGCTCGACCTGTGCCTTTCATGCAAGGGATGCAAGGGCGAATGTCCGGTCAATGTTGACATCGCCACCTACAAGGCCGAATTCATGTCGCACTACTATGAAGGCCGCCTCCGCCCTCTTCATGCCTATGCCTTCGGCTGGATCAACAAATGGGCGCGGCTGGCCTCGATTGCCCCCGAGGTGGCAAACTTCTTCAGCCAGACGCCTGGCGTGCGCAACCTCATGAAATCGGCGCTGCATGTACCGCGACAGCGCCAGATTCCAGCGTTCGCTCCCTCCACCTTCAAGGAATGGTTTAAAAATCACGAGAGCAAAACCGGACCCGCGCCCGAGGTGATTCTCTGGGCCGATACCTTCAACAATCACTTTCATCCGGAGACTCTTAAGGCCGCCGTCGAAGTGCTGGAGACGCTGGGCTGGCGCGTGAAGGTGCCGCGGCAGCATCTATGCTGCGGACGTCCTCTGTACGACTTTGGCATGCTCGATGAAGCCAAACATTATCTGCGGCGCATTATTTCCACCTTGCGCAAGGAGATCGAGCACGGCACATACATTGTGGCCCTTGAACCGAGCTGCGCTTCCGTCTTTCGGGAGGAGCTTTTGAATCTGCTGCCCGATGATCCTCTTTCCAAAAGCCTCTCGCAGCAAGTGGTGCTGCTCAGCGAATTTATCGAGAACCGGGCGGCGCACTTCGATTTTCCGTCGCTGAAGAAGCGCAAGGCCATCGTGCAGGGGCACTGCCATCATCAGGCGGTGTTGAAGATGGATGCGGAAAAATCCGTCCTGAAGAAACTGGACCTCGATGCCAAGGTGCTGGATGCGGGATGCTGCGGCATGGCTGGACCATTCGGCTTTGAGGCCGACAAATATGAGGTCTCGCAGGCCATTGGAGAGCGCGTGCTCTTACCGGCGGTGCGGAGCGCGGAAGCCGAGACCATCGTCATCTCTGACGGCTTCAGTTGCCGCGAGCAGATCAAGCAGAACACCGGCCGTCATGCGCTGCATCTGGCTGAAGTGCTGCAAATGGCCCTTCGTGAAGAGCTGCCCGAGAAGGGGAAGCCCGAGGCCCGGCTGGTGCGCGGCCTCAAATGGGAATCGCGCAAATCCAAGGTAGAGACGGCTGCCGTTATCGGCTTTGCGGGCGTGGCGGCATTCAGCCTCTTCTGGATGTTCAGGAACGCCTGGAAAAAAATCACAAATCCATAACTGATTTTAAGAAGCCCTCAGAGGAAGATAAGGAGCTATCGCGCTCCTCCCACTCCCCATCGCCGCTGCAGGCGGATTTCGGCTGGGCGGAAGACCAAACATTCGATGCTGTAGCCCACAGCCGTGATCAGGAGCATCACCGCAAATACCTGGCTCATGTCATTCAAATCGCGGCCCATCATCAGAAGTTGACCGAGCCCTAATGTGAGGAACATCATCTCGCCGGTGATCAGCGAACGCCAGGCCAGGGCCCATCCCTGTTTCAATCCTGAAAGGATATGCGGCAAACTTGCCGGCAGCAGAATATTGGTAAACAAGCGCCATCCGGAGGCCCCCAGATTGCGTCCTGCGACCACATAGATATTGGGAACATTGCGGATTCCGGCCACGACATTGATGGTCACCGCCAGCACCGAACCCACAACCGTGACGAACAGGATGGCCGTCTCGCTCAGTCCAAACCAGAGGATGGCGACCGGGACCCAGCAGATGCTGGGCAGGCTTTGCAGGCCGCTTATCACGGTGCCAAGCGTGTCCTCCAGCCAGGAACTGGCGCCAATCAGCGCGCCCAGCAGGGTCCCCAGAATGACGGAGATAGTGTATCCAATGAGGACGCGGCGCAACGTGGCCCCAATCGCAACCGCATAGGTATGATCGGTAAAACCCTGCTTCAGCGCGTCCATGGTGGTGTGCGGTGAAGGAAAGAGATATTGCGGCCAGAGGTGGGCGCGGCTGATCGCCGCCCAGAGCGCAATGACAACCGCGAGAAAGATGGTCAACCGCAGCGCGCGTCTCATGCTCCCTGCTCCGCTTTCATCGCCTTGTCGATCTCCGCGCGCAGATGCGCGATTACTTCCCGCGCCTTGGCTGCGACCCCCGCATCTTCCACATGCCGGGGACGTGGCAGGTCAATGCGATATTCCTCCTTGATGCGTCCCGGGCGGAAGGTCATGAGCACCACGCGATCGCCCAGGCGCACCGCTTCGCGCACATTGTGGGTGACAAAGACGATGGTCTTCCCGGTCTCTTCCCATACCTGCTCCAGCTCTTCATGCAATAGATCGCGGGATTGCGCATCGAGCGCCGTGAAAGGCTCGTCCATGAGCAACACATCCGGGTCCATGGCCAGGGAGCGCGCCAGGGCGACGCGCTGTTTCATGCCGCCGGAAAGCTGATGGATATAGCTGGATTCGAACTTTTCCAGATGCACCTTCTTCAGCCAGTGTCGCGCAATCTCGCTCCGCTGCTCGCGCGAGATGCCCTTCATGCGCAATCCGAACTCCACGTTCTTCCGTACCGTCAGCCAGGGAAATAATCCGTGCTCCTGGAACATGACGACGCGGTCCGGGCCAGGACCGGCAATGCGTTCTCCATCCACCAGCACCTCGCCGCTGGTGGGACGATCGAGGCCGGCGATCATATTCAGCACCGTGGATTTTCCGCATCCCGAGGGGCCTACGATGCAGACAAACTCTCCCGGCCGCACGTCCAGCCGGATGTTGTCGATTGCGAGCAGCTCTTCCGAGCGGCGCGGCGTGGGATACGAGCGCGAAACTGCGCGCAGTTGCAGCTTCTTGCCGGTTTCTACAATAGGCGCTGCCCACGCTGATTCGTTGTAAGCTATCGCTGAATTCACAAAGGCCCTTTCTTACTGAATTGGCTTCAACAGCTTCTCGGCAAGCACCGAGTTCAAAATCGTTAAATCGAAGATCCCCGAGATCTCCGGCTGTTTTATCCCCAGCAATCCCAGTTCGCCGGCCCGCCTGGCCGAGACCAGGATGGAAGTGCGGATGGGATCGTAGGTCACCTGCAGGCGCGAGAATGCATCCTCCAGCACCGCATTCGACAATGGCTTTCCCAGCTCCCGCGCCAGTTCGTCATTGATCAGTTGCCTAGAGTGGGCGGGGTTTTGGTTGATCCATCGCGTGATCTCCACATGGGCGCGCAGCCATTGCCTGACCAGATCGGGATGTTCAACCAGAAACTTGCGGCGCGCGATCAGCAGAGCGGCGCAGAATTTTCCCTCCGGCCACTCGTTGTGCTCGTCGAGGAAGAGCCGGCCTCCTCCGTCATGAATCAGGCGCGATGCCCACGGCTCCGGCGCCCAGGAGGCGTCAAGCTGCTTGCGCAAAAACAACGTAAGCTGGTCGGCATTGGCCACGGGAACAACCTGCACATCTCCGCCCTTTTCGCGCGGCTTCAGCCCGTGTTTCTCCATCCAGCCCCGCAGCGCCACATCCTGCGTATTGCCGAATTGCGGGGATGCGATCCTCCTGCCATGAAAATCCTCGGCACGCTGGATGCCGGAGTCGGCCCGGACCACCAGCGCCGCCCCTCCGCTGCTGCTCCCGGCGATCACGCGCAAGGCATCTCCTTCGGAGCGAAGATAGCCGGTGATGGCCGGACTTGGCCCCACATAGGCGAGATCCAGATCTCCCGCGAACAACGCTTCAATAATGGAAGGGCCGGCATGAAATGCCTTCCACTCGATGCGCGCATGGGGAGAGAGCGCCTGGTCGAACTGTCCGTCATGCCTTCCAACCAGCGCCTGCGCATGAGTAATGTTGGGGAAATACCCTACGCGCACCACAACCGGAGCGCTCTGGCCGAGAGCAAGCGTCCCGGCAAGCAGCACGGCGCAAAATAACAGGCGCATGAGCTTCGTCCCCATTATCTTTGCTCCGCAAAAGGGCCGAATTGAAACTGCGCCTGCAGCAGGTAAACGTTATGCGCCTTGCGGGCAATCAGATCGTTCTGATACTCGTAATCCGCCTGCAATTTCACATACTGGTTGGTGTAGAAATTTCCTCCGAAGACGTAGTTATTGACGGCCGTAATTGTTGCGGTGTGCTGGCGCGGATTATATGTATCGAAGCGAAGCAGCCCTTCCCAGTGTGGAGAGAAGCGATAAACACTCTCCGTATACCAGCCGCGCCGGCGCAGCGCGCCATCGCTGCCCCAGATGTATTCGCCGGTCAGGGAGAAGGGCCCCTGGATGTAAGCAGCTTCCAGCCCTTTGCGAATTTTAGCGATCTCATGCGCGCCACTGGCGCCGTTGTAGTAATCGGCGGCGACGGAGAGATGCGCGGATGGACGAAGCAGGAGACGGCCGGCAGCGTCCTTGCGATGGTTGTTATCAATGGTGTTGATTCCCGCGCCGTTAAAGATGGCGGCCGCATACTCAATGCGGTCCAGATCATGGAAGTGGAATAATCCGCCGTAAACCTCCGCGCCAATGTCGCGCCCGTTTGCTCCGTTATCGCGGCCGGGAACAAGGCCGTTCACCACTGCCGCGCGCTCGATAAACGGGATGAAGTTGTCCGCGATGATGCTCTCCTGGCTGAAGGGGACTTTGAACTGGCCTACAGTGACCTGGAACTGCCGCAGCAAATGAAAGTCCATCTGCGCGTCCAGCAGTTGCGCCGTTTTGGCCGCGTCCCCCTGAATCCGAAAGGTGATATTGCGGCTTAAACTGCCGTCCAGGATGAGGCGGGCGCGGCGAATCTCGATGGTGTTGTCGGTCTCAGGAGCACCGGTCCATCGGGTCTGCGCGAAGCCGCTCAGCTTTAGCGTTGTATATTGTGTTTGCAAAGTGGCAGGAACCGGCGAGGGGATAGAGGGCGGCTGTTGCGCCGCTGGTTTAAGCTCTGTGACTGGCTGTTGGGATGTAATTTGCAGGCCCTGGACGGATTCAGCCGGTGACGTGGGAGCAGCGTGTTTTTCCTCCCGCTGTT
>CAYTQA010000117.1:0-8891 GCA_964439495.1 uncultured Terriglobales bacterium
AAATCACGCCCAGCCCAAAACACATCAGGCCGAACACAACGAGGAAGCTAAGAATCTCGACCACCGGTAGCCTAATCATTTGATGGCGCGAATTCTAGCACGGCTTGGAAACCAAGGCCAAAAATCTTCTGCCTCGAAATAGTTGGACAAAAGTTAGGTAAAAAGCGTCCCAAAGCGTTCGTAAACCATTGATGGCGCTATTGTCTAAGGGTTATGACGTGAGATTCTCAATCTTAAAACAGAGGTCAATTCCGTTAGCACGCTATCAAACCTCTTAGGTCTTTTGCTTCGCAAAATAAGCCAAATCGAGTCCCGCAGGGACGAATGAAAGTAGCCCGGCACGTTCCAGTGCCGGGCTACAGAATAAAAAAGATTCTTCCTCTCTGCCGAAGGCCTGTGTCGAAATGCCGCGAATTGTTGAATTGCGCTCCGCTGAACGCTACGCGCTGGCCCTGCGGCAGCAAGGAAGGAATGTTTTGATTTGGGCGTACCCAGGGCTTCGCCCTGGGCTACTTTCAGCCGCCCCGTCCGGGGCTGGAGCCGAAAAAATAGGCTTTTACTCCAGCAGTGGCGCAAAGCCACTGCCCTGCTAACCTTACGACGGCATCTGCAATTCGGGCATGGGGTCGGCGATGAACAGGCTGCGGCAGGGGCGGGCGATCCAGCGGGCCCAGGCGCTGGCCTTGCTTCGGCGCGCGCTGTCGGTAGCGATGCCGGTGCTGGCATACATCTGGCGGTAGAGCTTCGAGATCAGGATAAATGCCAGCCTGGCCCTCAGGGTAGGCGTGCACCGCGACCGCTTCCAGATGGATTTCATGCTGTAGAACTCGTCCCACACATGCTGGGTGCGCTGCCGCATCTCTTCCGAGCTCATGAGCGGATGCGGCATGAACATCTTCGGCCTCACCTCCGGAGGGATCAGCCAATAGCGGGTGATGGGAAAGCCTTCCACCCGCGCATCCTCGGGCTGCGCCTTCTCCCATCGCTCAAAATCCACCGTCCCGGGAAACGGAGTAAGCATCACGAACTGGGCAAAGGTCAGCCCTGAGCGGTGCGCCAGATTGAGGGTCGCGTCGAAGGTCTCCTGCCGGTCGGAGGGAAGCCCAAAGATGAACGAGCCCAGGATATGAATGCCATGGTTCCTGAACTCCTGCAGGCGGCGGACCAGCTCTTCCCCGGAGCAGTTGAAGTCCTTGTAGACGGCCTTCAGTCCCTCCGGAGTCACGGCTTCCACGCCCACCAGCGCGCCCATGATTTTGGCGGCGCGCATGGCCTCCAGGAACTGGGGGTCCTCGGCGGCCTCCATCGTGATCTGGGTGAAAAACACCATATCTTTGGGGAGCCGCGCCAGGCCGGCCATCAGTTCGAAGCGCTCATCGCGGATGGCCTTCAGCTCGGCCAGTTTTTCATGATTGTTCTGCCGCTCCGCCAGACGCAGGTCGGTCATCGAAACGGGATAAAAATTGTCGTCCGCGAGGGCGATGAAGCGATATCCCAGCCGCCGCAATTGGACGATCTCCTCAATTACCCGCTCGGAGGCCCTCTGCCGGGGCTTCTGGCCGTCCGTGCGCCACACCGAGCAGAAGGAGCAATGTTTGGGGCATCCCCGCACCGTCTGCACTGAGGCCCACATGTAACGCCCTTGCGGCAGCAGGTCCCAGCGGGCAGACTTAAAACGCTCCGCCGAGACCCGCCCGCCGTTGTAGGTCTTCTTCAACGCGCCGTTTCGATAATCGTTCAGCGCCTCTCCCCACACCTGGTCGCCATCGCCCTTCACCACGGCATGAGCGCCGCCCTGGGCACATACCTCCTCCGAATACAAAGTCGAATGGATGCCGCCGAAGATCACGGTCGCGCCTCTTTCGCGCAACATGCGGCCCAGCTTGTATCCGCGCAGGGCATTGCCGGTGTGGATCCCGATGCCTACCACATCGCCAGGAGCGACGCTCGCAAGGTCCAGATGCTCCAGTGTTTCATCGCAGATGATGGGATCGCCAAAGGATTCCGGCGTGGCGGCCGCCAGCACATACAGCCAGCGGGGAGTGATTACGGCTGTCCCAAAAGCGCTGTCGCTTGGGTTTACAAGATGCACTCTCATGATTGGCGCTGTGCTCCCACAGAAGGATTTTTCCGTCAGGACGAAAGGCTTATTGCGGCTCGTCCGGATAGTACTATATTTTCTCACAGGGACCACCGGAGAATTGAGTTCACATCAGCAATCCGGCAGAGATACTGCCTCAATTTTGAACTAAGCAGAGAACGAAGTCTGTTCCCTAATGCACACTTTTTGCCCTTGGACGAGATTCCGGGTACCTTAGCCGTTAGTTTTTCGCTTGTGCAATTCGGGACAGATTTCCTCTTCTCTGAATGAAACACTTTCATTTACCGCACAATGCGGTCCAAAGGAGGGTCCCTGTATGTCTCAATCTTTGCCCTCGCAAAAAAAAAGTATTCTGGTGGTTGACGATTATTTGAGCATCCGTGAAACCATGGCAATGCTCCTGACCCCGGCCGGATACGAAGTCCACACCGCTGAAGACGGATTCAGCGCTCTTTTGCAGATGAAACGCGCGGTGCCTGACCTGATACTTTCCGACCTTAACATGCCGCAAATGTCCGGCTTTGAGTTCCTCTCGGTTGTCCGCCGGCGCTTCCCCCAGGTACTGGTTGTCGCCATGAGTGGCGCTTACGGAGCGGGCGATGCGGTCCCCGGCGGAGTAATCGCCGACGCATTTTATGCCAAAGGCCAGAACGAACCCCGGACACTACTCACCATCATCGCCGGGTTGTTCGATTCCTCCGCGTCGCCGATCCTTGTCCATACCCGGGAATCCGCTCCGGTCTGGATTCCGCGAAACGGCAAAAACTCCAACGGCATACCCTACGTGGTATTGACGTGTACGGAATGCCTGCGCTCATTCCCGCTCGATGTGCCGATGGATTCAACGCCGGCGGTGCTTGAGACTCCCTGCATCTTCTGCCTCAATGAAGTGCGTTACATCATCGACTTTTCACTTTCCATCGCCTCCCCGAGAAAGCCAATGCCAACCGTGGCTGCCTTGGGCCGGACGGCAGGCGGCCCCTAAAAGGGTGGGTTTGACCCTGGGAAGGTATCGTGGCAGGCTACGCTCCGGCGAGCCGTTGCGATTCAGAGCGAATGATCTCATAGCATTCGCAGGCAGTATCTTCCAGGCCAGCGCGATTGCGGACTGTGATGTTTCCCCTGGAGTAAACAATCAACCCGGCCTTCTGCAACAGCATCGCCGCGATGGTCACGGTAGAGCGGCTGGTTCCAAGCATCTGGCCGAGGAACTCGTGTTTGAGCGGCAGGTAATCTGAAGCGACCTTGTCCTGGCAGGTCAATATCCAGCGGGCAAGACGCTGTTCGGCGGCGTGAAACCGGTTGCATGCGGAAGACTGCGCCACCTGCACGAACTGCGATTGCAGATAACGATGGAGATAAGTCCGCAGTTTGCCGGGCCGTTCAAATGCCTCTTTCAAACGCTCGGCCTTAATGCGGAAGCCGGAGCCGCCTATCTGGATAAAAGTCCGCAACGGCATGCTGAGCGTGCCCAGCAATGCCGGAATTCCAACCACGCCGTCCTGCCCGACGACCCCGACCTCAACGGTGCTGCCGTTCTTGAGCGTGGTGACAATCGAGGCCATTCCCTCTTCGAGAAAATATGCATAAGGGCCGCTCTCTCCGGAAGCGGCCAATGGATCGTTCTGTTTAAACTGTAAGGGCGAGAGATGGGTGGCAAGGCGGTGCATCTCTTTTCTTGGCAGAGACGCGAGGACCCGGTTGCGGTAGGTCCTTCGAGGATTTGAAGACATTTTGGCGCTCCTTTGCGCGACTCACGGCTGCATTGAATTACGCGCACGAGGAGTAAGCCTTCCACGACAGTACGCCCACAAAATCGACTGCATTCAACTGTTACAACCATATCCTCTTTCGGGGCCCAGCATGTGTTCAAAGCGGCACAGCGTGTTCAAAATCAGCACACTATCCGAACTTCCATTGTGTATAGTATCGAACATAACAGTGGTACACTTAGCGATATACTTTTCCTGATCGGCTGCCCAATGCGCAAGCGAAAAGCAGGCAGATGCGACAGTCGTTTTATTTTGAAGTCTGAATCGCCGAATTATGCGTTGTCCAAGCTTCGCGATCTGTTGCGCCGGTCCCCACAGTAGCTCATCGCGTTTGGGCCGTTTCCGTTATAGCCGCCAGGCAGAGGGGCGGATCCACTATGCTGTCACAGAAAATAACGCGTTTCGATCCTGAAGCCTTTCTCTCGCAATCGGGCGTGGGCCGGAAAATCCTTGAGATCCCCAAAAAACACATCATCTTTGCGCAAGGCGATCGGGCTGATTCTGTCTTCTATATACGGGAGGGCAAAGTCAAGCTGACGGTGGTCTCGGGACGCGGCAAGGAAGCCACCCTCGCGCTGCTTGGTGCGGGAGATTTTGTTGGGGAATCATGCATTGCCAGCATTCAACCCGTGCGCATGAGTTCGGCCACCGCGCTGACGGACTGCAAAATTCTGCGGATTGCGCGGAAAGAGATGATCCGCGTAATGCACGAGGAGCACGAGTTTTCCGATATCTTTGTCGCCCACCTGCTGGCCCGCAACACCAGGATCCAGGAAGACCTGGTCGATCAGCTCTTCAACTCCAGCGAAAAGCGGTTGGCCCGGATACTTCTTCTTCTGGCCAATTTCGGCAAGAAAGGCAAGCCGGAGCCGGTGATCGCGAAGATCAGCCAGGAGACCCTGGCGGAGATGATCGGCACAACCCGCTCCCGCGTGAACTTCTTCATGAACCGCTTTCGCAAGCTGGGTTTCATTGAGTATAACGGCACCATGCGAATTCACAGCTCGCTTCTGAATGTCGTTCTTCACGAATAATATCCCCGGTCCGCAAACTGGACTGTTTGAATGCCCCGCATTGGGAGTTAGGAGTAACTCGGATGGACAAGGCTCGAGGCGACACGGTCAATGCCAAGGAATTTATCGCCGAGTGGCAAAAGCGGTACAGGACCACGCTCCCTCACATCGACGAAAACATGCTCCAGATTATGGAGGAGTATGCCGGGCAGATGCGGGAGCGGGCCGGGCATCCCGATATTGAGCAGATCCTGGAGCGGGTGGCCAGCCACGAGATCACGCCCGCCAAGGCCATGGAGCTGCTGCAAAACTGGTCCGACCGCGCGACCAGGGCAGGCGCCGAACATAATGCTAAAACGAGCCCCGCGAACCGCACAGAGAAGATGCCAGTCTCTCCCATATCCGGGGAATAGTTCGCGGAACCATTGGTTTAAAGCAGCGCGTTGGTACTTCCTTTTCCTTCCATGCACAAAAAAGAAGGCGCCCCCTCAAGGACGCCTCTGGTAAAACCTCAGATTAACTTACCTGCTTGTTGTGGCGCGGGCCGGTGACTTTAATATGATTCATCACTGGTTTGCCGTTGGCATTGGCTCTGGCAATGCGTTCGGCGGTCTTTTTCTCCGCGCGGGTAGGGCCGTTCCTGACAACTCAATCCCGCTGTCCTTCTGGCTCACGCTGATGCTGGAATCCTTCAGGCTGGGCTCCTGTTGCCAGGCCGCCTGGATGCTGCTCTGAAGATCCGCGCTCGAAGCGGCATTAATTTGCTCTATTTTCGAACTCTGGACCGATTGCGTTTGCACCGGAGCAGCCGAGGTATTCTGTTGAATCGGCTGGATGGTGGACTGGTCGGCTGCGGCCGGCGGATTCTGTGTCGGGACCTGCGGCGCTGCCGAAGGGTTCTGCTGATTCATCGGGACCGATGATGGTTGCATATTGCCAGTCGGATTCTGGGCATTCGGTGTCGCTGCCGTTTGTGATGGGACCTGGGTTGCGGTCTGTCCCCACGCGAGACTCGCGCCGAGCGCGAGAATCGATGTAACTATATAGAAATGGTTTCTCATTGTATTTTCCTTTTCCTTCCGTTGGGGAGCACCCTCTTATCGATTGATCGTAAGAGAGCACTCGATTGCTCAAGGGACCGCCAAGTTCAGGCAGTAACGAGCGTCTTATGAAGGGTAGAACTGAGCACCTCGGATGTGCGTACCTTCGGTGAACCTTCGACCAGCGCCGAGATCGTCCGCAATACTTCCGGGTATCCGGAGGTGTTGTAGGAATCCGCATCCGCCTTGTTGTCCCAAAGGCTAATGGAAGTCAGATCGTTTCCGCCGGCTGGGCCTGCAAATGTGATCTCATTCTGAAAGCCCTTCTGTTTCCTAAGCATGGGAAGGACTTCTTTGTCGAAGATCTGTGCGAACTGTGTTGGGGACGTATTCGCCTTGAGTGTAAATGCAACATTACGAGCAAACATGGTCAACCTCCTGGGTTGGGGTAGCTAAGGGAGAAAACTTCAGATGGGCTGACTTAGTTCAGAGTACCTGAAAAGAGAGGAGTGATACTCGCTCATCTCTAACCCTATGCCGACGCACATCTATTGTCAACCCACGAAGGACGTACGCATGACCACCGTGCGCAAAAAGCTTATATGCGCGCTCCGCCCCAGGTTGCCTGGATTCTGTGATGGTGATACGCCGGTTCATGGGGCCGATGGCGGTCCGGCTGTTGGTCAGGATGCTCATCTCAACAGGCATGGAAAAATTTTTCTGTGGAAAGCCGGCTCGCCGGGCGAGAGCCAGAGACATTCATGCGACGGCAGATTTTTCGTCACAGAGGATTCGCGGATTCAAGGCGGAACGAATCAGCGGCCAAAGATCCTTCGCTTGCGCTTGGCTCTCAAGCTCGCCTCGCGCGGCGCGCTGGATGACAGGAATTCAAGGGATTTTATTTCACGCCAAAACGATCTTTGAAGACGGTAAACGCGATGAGGAAAATGACTCCGATCATCAGAAACAAGGCCGAGAAAAATAGTCGCGATCCTTTTTCGCTCACCTTTCCCTGCAAATGCGTTCCAACCACCGCGCCGATGATGGCGCCCGGTACCGCCCAGACAATCAGGTTCCATGGGATGGCCGACAATCCCCCGGACGCAGCCAATTGAATCATATGGGTGGCCGCCGCTCCCAAGACCGTTACCGCAACGATCAGGGTAGAGGTAGCAGCCGCCACTGGGACCGGGAATCGGGACCTCCGTACCAGGAACGGCAGCGTGGCTTCACCGACTCCGGTTGAGATCAGGCCGGCAAGGAACGCTCCCACGCCGGAAAACAGCATCTGTCCCCGCAATTTCTGAGGGCAATATTGAAAATTCTGGCCATCGCTCGCCTCGATGACGCGCCGCTGGTCCGGCGGACATTCCTGGAAAGAACATTCGGATTCGCACACAATACAGGGACAACCCTGTTTTCTGGCTCCAGGTTTGCCTTCCTCTCCCCGAAAGAGCAGAAATGCCATGCCCAGCATTGCGACACCATATGCGATCCGCAAAATGCCGATCGGCGCATGATGGGCCAATATGGCCCCCAGCACCCCGAGGGGAAAGGTAATCGCGCCAATCTTCCGGACGGCCGCAAAATCCACCAGTCGTTTCTTCCAATAGCGATATACCCCTGTCCCGAAACCCGCCGTCTCCAAAAACAATGAGGTCCCAATCGCCGCCACGGTCGAAAGAGGAGGGACCTTCATAAGAGGAAACGCAATCAAGAAGGTCGGAGTAATGAATGCCGCGCCGCTGATCCCGCTGAAGGTGGCTATGGCGGCAATCAGGATGCACGCCGGAAACATGAACCAATAAACGAGCCAATCCATGGAGTTATTTGGATGCCTGAAGACGGCTATCAAGATTGAGGATGATTGAGAAAAAAAGCGGCCTTGACCCTGTAGCTATGTATAGGGTCTAGAATTTATTTATGAGAATCGGAGAACTGGCCAAGAAGTCCGGCGCAAGCGTGCAGGCGCTGCGCTTTTATGAACGTTCGGGACTTCTGCCCAAGCCTGGCCGTACGGACGCCGGTTATCGCATTTATGCGGCTGCCGACCTCCGCCGCGTGGAGCTGATTCGCCAAGCAAAACGGCTGGGCTTCTCGCTCGATGAAATCAAGCGGATCCTCCGGCTACGGCAGCAAGGCTCCTGCCCGTGCGAGGAGGTCATCGGCACCCTCGAAAAACATCTTCGGGAAACCGACGAACAAATCCGTGACCTGCAACGATTTCGAAAAGAGATCGCCCGCACGCTGGAGGATTGGAAGAGTTCCGGCGGCGACGGTATTCCCGGAGACGTAATCTGCGGACTTATTGAGCGCACACTTCCCAGAAACCTGAATAAAAAAGGAGAAAACAATGGCATTGCAAAAAGGTGAGATATATCGCTGTCCCGATCCCGAGTGCGGTTGTGAAATCACCGTCACAAAAGGAGCTGCCCCCGGCAAGGGTGGCAACCAGAATCCGCGCTGCTGCTGCGGCAAAGAGATGAAGAAACAGTCGTAAAATCGTGGGAAATGGAGAATTGAAATGGAAAAAAGAAAGGTTGAGATTTTTAGCGCCGGCTGCGGCGTCTGCGATGAGACTGTGAAGCTGGTGAAGAGCATCGTTTGCCCTTCGTGCGAGGTAACGATCGCCGAAATGAGCGACCCTGCGGTGGCGAACCGCGCCCGTGCTTTGGGCGTCCACTCTGTCCCGGCGGTGGTGGTGGATGGGAAGCTGGCGGGCTGCTGCGCGAGTCGTGGACCAAATGAAGCCGATCTGCGCGCTTCGCGAATTGGCCAGGCGCTGTGAGGTGAATGTGAAGAAGATTATTGTCTTTTCGCAACCCGGTTGAATGTTCTGCAATAAGGCGAAGGAGTATCTTTCGCAAAAGAAAATCGCCTTTCAGGAAAGAGACATCACTAGCGATTCGGCTGCCCTGGAAGACCTGAAGAAGCTTGGGTATATGACCACGCCAGTAATCCAAAT
>CAYTQA010000118.1:0-8212 GCA_964439495.1 uncultured Terriglobales bacterium
CAACTCCAGAATGACACCAATCAGCGCTTCAGGTATTTATGAGACTGGTTCTAGACCGCGATCGCACGATTTATAAGATTTATAATGGGTGGTGGTTTCTCGGCAGGCCAACAGTCGAGGATTTGCGAATGGATTTGAGAGCGATTATGTTACGCCGTCCAGATTGGTGGTATGACAAGACCCCTCCGGCCTATACCCAGGACTCCAAAAGCTGACATTCGTCCCGATCTGTGTCCAACAACTTTTTTGGGGTTTGCTGCGGAAAAGCTTGACAAAATTGATTCCGGAACGCCGTCTTTGCGCGGCTGCCCGGATGATCTCGTTGAGCGCCTGTCAAATGAGCGGAACCTTGAGTGACTTACCTGAGCCGGACGGCAGATATACTGCCTCTGCAATAAAAAACTCAGAGCAGGAGCGCTGGCAAAAAAGGAGTACCTTCTTGCGGGCTGCAATCCGGCTACAGTAAGTTACTGCCACATAGTCCGGTGTGAAGTTCACAAACGGCGGAATTAAACGATATGGAATGAGCGGCGCTATCAAGCGGCGTGCTTTCCATCCAGCCGCGCGGGAGCTGGTCAAATCAGTATTGTTCTGCGATTCCTTTGCACCCGCCCAAAGCCTAGTAACAGGCATATTTGGGCTCATGCCGGGCCCCTTCGATAATTGGAATGATAAAAGCGCAGGTGTCCCACCTATTGCCTGGAGCTAATGTGATCTCAAATGACGCGGTAGCATTGCCGTAATGCGCCTTGCGATCCATGCGCACAGGCAGTAGACCACTCCGCGCCGAAAATCATGGTTTTCATATTGCGTCACCAGTTCCCTATCTTCCGCGTCCCAAACTGAATCGAAGTGCCCCCGTTCAGTAGCGTGATGCAGCTTTATTTCGAAAATCTCTGCAAGTCTGCGCTTACTTCCATAGCAAAATGAAATGACAGTGTCGGGAAAACTCCAGGCTGGGCGAATCGTCCAGCCTGGATATCACTCCTGGGCTATGGCAGGGTTATTCTTGAGGCGACAAACTGATAGTTCGTCCCATCATAGAACAGCAAGCCGCGAACACGGACGGCAGAACCGTTACTTACTGAGGTCAAGCCTTTCAGCTCCGTTCCCGGCTGCTGATATACATGGACCGCGTTGACCCCCGTCAGTTTGAAGAATGCGGCCTCCGCCGAGAGGTTCAAGGTAAAGGTGGCCGAAGAACCGCTCGCGACGTAGTTGCTTACGCTTCCCGTGAGTGCCTGCTTTACCAGCACAACTTTATCGGCATTGATCGTAGCATTGGTTTGCATTCCTGCACTGCTCTCAACTTGCACATTTTGTCCCTTCGCCAGATTGGCCGGACTGTTAAAGGTAAGGCTCAGCCCTGACATGTCAATATTGTGAAGATCTGGGCGGAAGAGAGTCGAAGTCGCATTTACGTTCACGCCGATATTCGAACCGATGTTCGCTGGAGAAAGGCCCGCGCCGATTCCATCGTCGTCCACTATCGTGAACTGGGTGAGCGGATTGGTAACAGAAGTGATGATGCCTTCTGCGTCCACTCCCTGGTTCTCGACCAGTTCCACCTCTTTGGCGAGCAGGGAACCATCCGGCTGAGTCGTCGCTTGCACCTCTACCAGCATGCCTTGTTTAAGATCGCTATAGGTATTCAAACCATCACTGTAACTGGTGCTCGAGTTAACGTTTATGGTGGCGCTCTGCGGCATCATTTCCAGAGAAATCAGAAATGCATTATTGGCCGGAGCGGCGCCGATCATGCCCACCGTCTCAAATTCACCTGTTTCCGCTTCTTGTTCCTGCGCGTTTTGTGTAGCCACGGTTACGGCGGAGGCCGTGAAAACCGGGTTTACGGCCGTCACATTGCCGCTGACGTCAAATGTCAGCGACTGTGATGCATTGAGATCAAAGCTCACTACGCTCGAAGCTCCGATGCTTACGCTGTTTAATGCCACGTTGGCCGTACCGCCCGTGGCAAACTGTTTTTCTACCGGAGTCGCGCTTCCTGACGGAATATATGTGACCTCCGCACCCGAATACGAGATGCTGGCTTGCGTATAGGTCCCGCTAGGCACGTTGCTCAGCGCCAACGGTTCGACAGTCCCCGCCAAGTGCGATACTTCAGCCTCGGTGGGGCTCGAGAGAACGCTCACCTTGCCTCCGTTCTGGTCGGTCAACGTGATGTTGGTAATTGTGAGTTCAAGCGCGATCACCGAGTCTGCCGGGGCATCCCCAATCTTGAATTGTGTGCTTCCCCGGAGGGCCGTCGAATTCGTACTGTTACTGCCGCATCCTGCGATGAGCAGCACCATTCCGAACAAAAGTATGTTTATTCCGCGCCAGGGAGCCTGCCCTGTGCGCAGGACGCCTCCAGCAAATGAATGTTTCATGTGAAGCCTTGCCATATCTCTCTCCTTTAGAATTGAATGATCTTTCACCACTGGCTGGGAAGTTTTAAAGCTTAGTGCTTGGTTCTTATCGTTCTTTACCATATCTGTCTCCTTAAAAAAGGTGGGCTATTCTTATAGCTTTTCTTGGTAACTTTCGTAATTAGCGTCTGCTTCTTGGTCTGCGCCATGTCCCTTACCTTCGGAATGCAATGGGGATGCATTGCGAAATTTCGCCGATTTTCTTCAGAACGCCGCTTTCTCCAATTGCTCCGCCACAAGCGCAGCCAAGTTCAGCAATAAGGTGCCGTGGCACACACAACATGTGTCCTCCACGCCTGAAGATACGAAGTTGCACTCCAGGCAGAGGATCGCATTCCGTAAGGGCACAAACGCCGGCTTGTTCAATACTGTCAAGTTGGATCTCATAACTGACGATCTCCTCTCCGATATTCCGAGCGATGCCTACAGAACTCCTGCGCGCCTGAGGTGTTCCACAGGATCCAGATTGGAACCTCTTTTCCACAGAACAGTCAGCCACAACGTGTATGCGGCAATAAGTAATTTGCTAATCGATTGCATGACCCCTCCATCTCCGGGGGATGGCCTCTAGCGATGATCCTGCTCGAGTCCGCCCACCCTATGCACTCTTTAAGAGCAGCTCTAGTGCCAAAGCTAAGGCGAGCTGTAAAGTCTTTGTTTTCATCGTGAGAGACACAATTTGACAGGTCTTGCCTGGGTGCATTGGACACACGTGGTGTGGCCGCTGAACTCACCAGAATCAGGTGATGAGCTGTTTGCAAAACCGTGCGTTACAGGGATTGACGCTGCTTGAGATTTTTTTAATGAATGGGGTGCGCCGACAAAACAGGCCACCCCGTCGGAGGGAGTGATTGTTGCCATCTTCCAGCAAGGGCTATCGCGGATCTGGCAGATCTGAAGGATCAGCCTTCTGATCTTGCTGTTCGGTCTCTGTCCCGGAGCTCGGCATCCCCTCTGTCTCCTCTTGGCGCTCTCGATCGTCTGCGCGTAGCTTCTGGACCAGATCGTTGGAATCGCGATCCAGCTCTTCTTTCTGTTCCTTACCTTTACTTTCCGGCCGTTCGACTTCCGGGCGCAGCTCTTCCGTCGGGCGCGGAGCTTCGGGGCCGGTATTGAGATCAACGCGGCTGGACATTCCGGCGGTTATCTGCACAGGCATGCCGATGCCGTTGATGCCTTGCAGTTGAACCACTCCTTCCTGCACATCTACCTCGGTTACATTCCGCCGGTTTACCTCCACATCAAACCGTGTTCCGCGAACGGAAATTACCGCACTAGGAGTTCCAATCTCAAAGGGTGATGCGCCCCCCAGCCGTTTCTGGACCGCCGTACGAATACGGCCGATGATCAATTGCAGGTACCTCCAGTCGTCCGCCGCAGGCTGTTTCAACACCACGGTTGTGCGCGGGCGCACAATCACTTCGCTTCCATCCGCAAGCCGCAACAGCATGCCGCCGTCTTGGGTGATAATTACGGTCCCCGCAGGCAATATCTCGCCCCGCGCAGGTCCGGTCATCGTCTGGTTCGGCAATTGCACCCGCACATTTCCCTTGAAGTCGGCGACATTTGCGCCAGCAAATGGGACGTTCTCTTGAGCCAAAGTACTCTGCTGCGCGGCCGCCGCAGTGGACAGGCTGCTCAACCAGCACAGCAGGACAAGAACGATTGTCGAATTGGACATTTTGCTTTTCATTTGAGTACCTCGGTAACTCCTTGAACAGTAAGGGGGAGCATAAAACGGAAACAAGTGCCGGATAGAGCGTCGCTGCTGACTTGCACTTTCCCGCCATGCTGGTGACAAATTCGTTTCACGAACGCAAGCCCAAGTCCCCATCCAGGAATCGATTCGTTATGTTGCGACGAGCGGTAGAAGGTATCGAACAGGCGCCCTAGTTCATCGGGGGGAATCACCGCTCCAAAATTACGGACCTGTAGCTCAATTTCATGTTCATGCGCAATGACGCGCATCAACACCGGACTTTCTGGGGGGCTGTACTTAATTGCATTGCTTACAAGGTTCAGCAACGCGCCGGAGACCAACGGCTCATCGCATTGCATGAAGCTCACGGGACCGACAAATTCGGTTTTCACGGGAATGCGCGCGGATTGGGCCAGAGGATGCACAATCTGCTCCACGTGACTTACCATCTCCGGAATGTTTACTTCCTTGAGCTTTAGGGGACGCGCCCCGGCATCGAGGCGCAATACTTCCAGATACGTATTGATCATTGCCACCAGCCGGCGGGACTCGCGGAAGATAGTACCCGGGGCCACTTCACTGGTCTGAGATTTCGGATAGCGCATCAGTAGTTCAGCAAATCCCTGGATGGCGATCAGCGGCGTCCGTAATTCGTGGGTCACAAAATTGATAGCCTCCGAACGTGCCTGGTCTCTCTGGCGATGCGCACTCATGTCGTCGACAACCACCATGACGGCGCCGTTCTCCGCATGAGAAGTCCATGGCAGCCGCACGGCGCGAAAGCGCCATAGACCGTCACCGAGAGGAACTTCTGTCTCCAGCCAGGTCTGGAATCCGGCAGCGGAGAAAGTTTGAGGGTCCCGGGCGCCCGGTTCCGCTGCAATCCGGTCTAATTCCCGCCAGCCGCCGATCAATGCCGTGAAATCATGGATGTCGGAAGGCATCGCCCGGCATTTCATACAAAAGCATTTCCAACTCACATTGCTGAACAGAAGTTCTCCATTGGAGCTGAAGATGGCCAACCCATCCTGCATCGTCTCGATCAATGTTTGGTCAAAGCCATAGAGAGAAACCAGCTCGGCTTGGAGCACCCTCAGTGCATCCAACTTCCAGTGGAGTCGCCCCGGCGACGATTTGGCGGTCCCCGGCAGTATTCGGCCGCCGGCAAATTTCTCTTGATGGGGTCTCAGCGTCTCGCGCAGGTTCTCCAGGCGCCGCGATACCGCGCGATCGATGGCCACCAGATTTTCCAGTTGCGCCAGAGGGGCGGCAAATATATTTGCCAGGAGCAAGGGCCCGTACGGCACAAGCACATGAGCATAGAGGAACACACAATATGCGCATACATATCCGGCAATCGATATCGCTGCCAGATAGAGCAGTCCCCTGGCTCCAGGCCATCGCATCACCAGCCAAAGTGAAAGCATGGCGGCGGCAAGGAGCAGAAGGAATTGCATAGCCAGGCCTGGCTTCTCTATCCCTCTGCCGGCGAGTAACATGTCCACAGCATTTGCATTGATCTCAACTCCGGGCATGGCAAGCTGATTACTTACGGGCGTGAATAATCTGTCACTCATCTCGATCCCGCCGAACCCGATCAGCACCACTCGGTTCTCCAACAGCTCACCCCCTTTTCCCGCGAGTAGGTCCCCCGCTGAAACAGCGCCAAAGGGCGGCATCTGGCTGCCCAACTCAAGTTGCTGCCGGTAATCCACAATGATGGAACGCGGTAAGATACGTTCTACTCCGCCTGGGTGGAGATTGCCGCCACCAGTCTCAAGCTTTGCCAGCTCTGGCTTTATCAACTCAGCTATTTTCAGTGCGAAAGCCGGACGAGGCCCTTCCGCGCTTGCCTCTTCAATGGGAATCCTGCGGCACAAGCCATCCGAATCAATGATCGCCTGCACATGTCCTATACTCTTTGCCGCGCGTGCGAAGCGAGGCAGGGGTTCGACCCAAGGTTTTCCTCCGTTGGAATTGGAGATTTTCGCGGCCAGTACGATGTTCTGGGCCGACTGTATGGCCCGCTCCAGTTCTGCATCCTCTCTCTCGCTTTCGGGCTCGGAAAGCAGAACGTCGATTCCAATCGCCCGGGGATGGGCATTACTCACGGCCCGGACGAGCTGCGCTAAACGGGAACGCCGCCATGGCCAGCGTCCATAACGTGCCAGCGTCGCGTCATCAATTAACACCAGAGCTACATCGCGCGAGACAGGCTGTGCCGGGCGCAAACGCAAAAAAAAGTCTTCCAACTTCTGGCTTAGGCCCGAGACCGGAAAGCTGACGCTGAACACTGCCACTGTTCCCAGGAGCAGTAGATTCAGTCTGAGTAGCCGAGTAACGGAAAGCGCCCCCTCGTCCGCCGAGTTTGATCTCCATCGCTTCATTATTTTCTGGCAAGCAGATCTATGCCCAGGCGCCGCGCCTTTTGATAGAGCGTCTTGCGCTCGACCCCCAGGGCCCGCGCCGCCTTGGATTTATTGCCGGCGCTTTCGCGCAAGATGCGCATGATGTGTTGCCGTTCCATATCCTCAAGCGTCTCTGGCGATGCTGGCTGGGCAGGAGAGTGGGCTTTGTTTCCTTTTTCCTCCATTACATCCGCTGCCTCGATCTGTCCCGAGGCACAGAAAATCGCGAGCCGCTCCACAACGTTTTGGAGCTCACGCACATTCCCAGGCCAGGGCAGGGTCTTCAGCATCTCAACGGCCTCCGTGGCGATCTGGACGTTGCGCCGGTTCCGCTGGTTCGATTTCCTGAGAAAATGCTGGACAAGCAGGGGAATGTCTTCGGGCCGTTCTTCCAGACTGGGGAGATGTATGGTGACAACGCTCAACCGGTAATACAGGTCTTCGCGAAAGGCCCCGCCGCTGATGAGTGCGCCCAGATCACGATTACTGGCGGCCAGAATCCGAACGTTGACCTGAACGTATTTGTTCGATCCCACCCGCCGCACCTGCTGCTCCTGCACTGCTCGCAACAGGTTCACCTGGAAGCCCGGCTTCGTTTCGGAAATTTCGTCGAGAAAAAGTGTGCCTCCATTAGCTGCTTCAAATAATCCCGGACGGCTGCTGTCTGCACCGGTAAACGCCCCTTTTTCGTGCCCGAAGAGTTCGCTCTCCAGTATGTTTTCGGAGAAGGTTCCACAGTTCACTGGAATGAATGGCATCTGAGCACGGCTGCTGTGGGCGTGGATGGCGCGAGCTACCAATTCCTTGCCGGTCCCGCTCCCGCCCATAATCAGGACGCTGGCGCTGCTTGCCGCCACGCGTGTGACCGCGCGATACACTTGCAGCATCTTGGGGCTCTGTCCAATGATCGAGGTTTCTGCAAGCGCTTGTTCAGGCTCATTGGGCGCTGCTTTGCCATTCGCGCTCTTGGCGCGGACCTTGCTCACGATCGCCAGCAGGTCATCTATCAGAAGGGGCTTGCCGAGATACTCGAGCGCGCCCGCGCCCAGGGAGGCGGCAACGGTCTCGATGCTGGCATGAGCGGTCATCATGACGCAGGCGCATTGAGGTTGCAGGGTCCTAACAAAATCCAGAACATTCAGCCCATTGGCCGTGCCCAAATATAGATCCAGCAACGCCAACTCGAATGTCCCATGCCGCAACATCGAGGCTGCCGTCTCCACATCCCTGGCTGCCTGGCAGCTATGTCCCTCGGCGGTCAAGACCGATTCGAGCAGGCTTCTCACGGATGCGTCGTCATCAACAATCAGGATCCTGAAATTTTTTATCGCCATATTCTCCCGTGCCTTTATTGCCTAAATGAGTATGTGTTGCCGGTTGGCGTGAAAGCATCAGAAATGGTAGCCCAGCACGACACTGCCAGAGTTTGCCTGGAATGCTCCGGTGCTCTGCGCAACCTGATACCGCGAATAGCTCAGCTCTAAATCCCATCGTCCCAGAAGAAAGTGATTTCTTAAGAGCACTTCGCCGGCGGGATTGTAAGTGCCATTTGCAACCGATTCGATGCCGGCCAGCCCGAGATAATCGCCGCGAAAGACGTTTTTGATGCGGAAGCGAAAACCGGCTTCAGCCAGATGACTGCGATATTCGCTGGGATCGAAATAGCCGTGGTGGAA
>CAYTQA010000118.1:8222-8880 GCA_964439495.1 uncultured Terriglobales bacterium
TGAACGAGTAACCTGTGCCAAACGCGAAGGACGGGATGCCGATCCAACGCAATATCTCCGCATTCTCGCGCTCCGCACGGTTTCCATCGGAATAGTGGCTTCGAGAATATCCTCCGATCAAAAAGAAATTCTTGGAACGCAGGTCCAAGCCGCCGTGCCATCCCTGGCCAAGGAGATTAAATTGAGTGGAATCAAACGTCGGGCAAACAGGAAAACGAGAATACCCCCCGGATAGCGTGAGGACTTTGAATGGATGCAACTGCAAATCGCCTGCATAAAGCGACCGGCTCCTGTCATCGGCAAATCTTACGGCGCCGCCTTCGGCAGTTGCCGAAAGGAACCTATTAATCCGAAGCTGAACATCTTCCACGCCCGACGAGACATTCGCCTGCGCTGTGCCTGCCTTCCACAAGGACCGCTCTTCGAGCCGCAAGCGGCTGGCGAGGCGACTGTCCACCCGATAAGAAAAAGCCTGGGCCGAACGAAAGACACGATTGCCGGCGGTGTCTGAAAAATAGTATTCGCCCATCTCGAATTTGCCTGCGTCGTTCACGCGGCGTTCAAGACCGGCCTTTTCCGCTCCGGCAAGATAATCTTCGTAGCGTAAAAGCACCAGATTGTCCGGATGCCGCTCGAGCGCCTGCCGCAACTCCCGGTG
>CAYTQA010000119.1:0-8850 GCA_964439495.1 uncultured Terriglobales bacterium
GATGCAGATGGAGGTCCCCTATTCGACGCAGTTGATTGAGGCCTTCTGGCTCTCCGCCGGGGGTTCGATCCTGGCCGTGCGACAGGCCTTGAAGGACGGCATCTGCTTCAACATCGGCGGCGGCTTTCACCATGCCTATCCCGATCATGGAGAGGGGTTTTGCGTTATCCACGATGTCGCGATTGCCATTCGCCGCGCCCAGAACGACGGGCTGGTAAAAAATGTGATGGTGGTGGACTGCGACGTCCACCAGGGCAACGGCACGGCAGCCATCTTCCCGCCGCAGAGGACAACGCCGGCGCCGCTGCCGAGTGGCTTCGGCGCGCACCGGGAAAGACAGCAAGAGGCGGGCGGCTCCGTCTTCACCATCTCGCTGCACCAGGAGCACAATTATCCCTCGTACAAGCCGCCTTCTTCCATTGATGTGAATCTTCCCGATGGCACGACCGACGAGCAGTATCTCTCCTGGCTCGATCAGGCGCTCAGCTCTGGACTGCGAAAATTTCAGCCGGAGCTGCTGTGCTACATCGCCGGCGCCGACCCGTATAAGGAAGATCAGCTTGGCGGGCTGGCGATGACGATAGAAGGTCTACAAGAAAGAGACCGAAAGCTCTTCCGCGTGGCGCGCAGCAGAAATATTCCAGTGATGGTGAGCTACGCCGGAGGATATGCCCGCCGCGTGGAGGACACGGTCACCATCCATTGCAATACTGTCCTGGCCGCAAAAGAGATGGCCGGGATTTATCATGAAAGTGGAGAGCGGAAGTAGAAGATACAACTCTTCTTGTCGAGTCTTCGTCATGCCTGCTTCTTCTCTGCCAGAGTTTGACTCTGGCTGCGCTCTCGAAGTTTGTAAATCCTGATTGGCCCTAGTTCGACGGACCCCGCGTTCGCCTGCCTGGCGGCAAGGGCGCGAGCGATTGCAGCCACTTTATGAATATGCGCGGCGCAGATGTAGAGGGAAAGAGGTTTTTCTCCCGGAATGCTCGCCTCTATTTTGTATGCAGCTGGACTTTCGCACTTGTCATAGGCGCGCAGAGGCGTATCCGCGAGGCAGCAGAGATGCACTGAACCAGAAAAAGACAAAACAATACCAATCCGGGAACTCTATTTGGAACCAACTTTGCGATGGCGGGTTGCTTTATCGATTTCCTAAATCAAATCGCTGAAGCTTTAGCTTCAAAAACGGTCGATGATTATCAAGGACGATAGGGATGCCATAACTCATTCGTGATCTGCTGAGGGCACGCGATATTTTTTTGATGTCACATTGCTGACAGATAATATATTATTCGGAACTGAAATTTCTCTGGCCAGAGAAAGCACCCGGGATGGCACAAAACCAGCACTGCATTTTGATTGTGGAAGACACCTGGAACGATCTGGTACTCATGAATACCGTACTGGATGAGCTTGGCTTAAAGGGCCAGGTCGTCGCTGTGCATACTGCCCGGGCCGCCCTGGACTTCCTCTCAGGCGTCGAGCGCGGCAGGAACCCCGAGCCCATTGTCATCTTTGTGGATTTAGGACTGCCGGATATGCCCGGGCAGGCGCTGATTTCAGATCTGCGCTCGAGGTCCAGCTTCCGAAGCACCCCGATCGTTATCTTTTCCGATCTCCCGGTCAACAAGTCAGAAGAGTTGGCGCGCGATTTGGAAGTGCAGAGTTGTCATCAGAAGCCGGCCCGATTTGAGACTTTCCAGCAATCTTTTTCAGATCTGATTCTTCCCTGGGCCGAGCGACTGCGCGAGATGAGAAGCACGCAATCAGGACACTCCGGACCCGCTAAAAGCAGCACGGCAGGAGCTTCCGAATAAGCGCCAGAAGATCAATCCAGCATCTCGCGCCGTAAAAGACTACTCGACAGTCACGGACTTTGCCAGATTGCGCGGCTGGTCCACATCGCATCCCCGCCGTACCGCAATATGATAGGCCAGCAGTTGCAGGGGCACGATTTCAAGAATAGGCAGGAGCAGTTCGGGCGCCGGCGGCACAAACAGCACCTCATCGGCGGATTCCTCAATCTGGTTATCTCCTTCGGTGGCGATCGCTATCACCTTCCCGGAGCGCGCCGTGACTTCCTGGATATTGGAGACGGTCTTTTCATAACGCAACGATGAGCCGGGATCGTTCTCGTCCCTCGTGGCAATCACGACCACGGGCAGGTTCTCGTCAATCAGCGCGTTGGGGCCATGCTTCATCTCGCCGGCGGGATAACCTTCAGCGTGGATGTAGCTGATCTCCTTCAGCTTCAGCGCCCCTTCGAGGGCCATGGGATAGTGAATGCCGCGGCCCAGGAAAAGGAAATCCGAGGCGCGCTGGTATTGCTTCGCCAATTCCCCGCAACGCTCATCGTGATTCAGAATGGCTTCGAGCTTCCCCGGCAATTTCGTCAGCTCCTGGACCAGCTTCAGGGATTGCGCCTCATCAATTGTGCCTCGCTTCTGGGCAAGGAAGAGAGCAAAGATAAAGAGCGCCGTAAGTTGGGCGGTGAAGGCCTTGGTGGAGGCAACGCCGATCTCCGGGCCGGCATGGGTATAGATTGTGCCGGCCGCCTCGCGGGCAATCATGGCGCCAACAACGTTGCAGATGGCCAGGGTCTTCGAGCCTTTGGCGATGGCCTCGCGCTGCGCGGCGAGGGTGTCCGCAGTCTCTCCGGATTGCGTGATGAGGATGGTGAGGGCTTCCGGTCCGGTAATGGGATCGCGATAGCGATATTCGCTGGCATAGTCCACCTCGACGGGGACGCGTGCCAGCCGCTCGATCATGAATTTGCCCGCCTGCCCGGCATGCCAACTGGTGCCGCAGGCGGCGATGTTGACCTTGCGGGCTGCGCGAAACTCGGCTTCGGTGATCTCCATCTGCTCCAGGAAAATCTTGCCGGTGTCCTGCGAGACGCGGCCCAGCGTGGTATCGCGCACCGCGCGCGGCTGCTCATAAATCTCCTTGAGCATGAAGTGCTTGAAGCCGCCTTTTTCCGCCATGATGGGGTCCCAGGTAATGTGCTGCACCTGGCGCTTGATCGGATTTCCATCAAAGTCTGTGAGCTGGACGCCATCAGGGGTAATGATCGCGAGGTCGCCATCGCCCAAAAAGAACAGGTCGCGCGTGTGATACAGGATCGCCGGGATATCCGAAGCGATGAAGTATTCGTTCTTCCCGAGTCCCACCACGGCGGGCGGGCCATTGCGGGCGGCAACGATCTTATCGGGCTCCGTCGTGCTGATGACCGCCAGGGCAAAGACGCCGGTCAGGCGCTTCACCGTATTGCGTACCGCTTCTTCCAGGCTGGGGGTGCTGCCGTTCGGGGACTTGAAGAGGGCATCTTCGATCAGGTGGGCGATGACTTCGGTATCGGTCTCGGTGACAAACTTATGTCCCTGGCTGCCCAGGCTCTTTTTCAGTTGCAGATAATTTTCAACGATCCCGTTGTGGACAACAACTACCCTTCCCGTGCAGTCGCGATGAGGGTGAGCATTCTCCTCCGTGGGGCGGCCATGAGTGGCCCAGCGGGTATGGCCGATGCCGTAGGTGCCATCCAGCGGATTGCTGCGGATGGCCTCTTCGAGGTTGCGCAATTTGCCTTCGGCGCGGCGCACCTGAAGACCCGCGCCATTGCCCGCGACGGCGATCCCGGCGGAATCGTATCCGCGATACTCCAGCTTACGCAAACCTTCGATAATGACCGGCACAACCTGTTTCTTGCCGACGTAACCAACGATTCCACACATAATAGGTCCCAGTAGATGAGAGTTGCAGGATTCAAGCTGGCGGTTGTCCGCTGGCCCGCCTTTTTGGCCTTAATTCTATTCTTCCAGAGTGTAGGAGAACTCTTCGATGACGGGATTGGTGAGGACTTCGCGGGCGATACGCTCCACCTTCGCCTGGGCCTCATGCCTGGCCATCCCGGTTTTTAAGATTAACTCGAAGTACTTGCCCTGCCGGACATCCTCCACGCCCTTGTAATTCATTTTTTTAAGAGCGCCGTGGATGGTCTTGCCCTGCGGGTCAAGCACGGTCCTTTTGAGAGTGACGTAAACGTAAGCTTTCATCGTTAAAATCCGCGAGACCGACTGAATCCCCGGCTGTTTCGATTATATCGTCCTCAATGGGCCCATGGACGATGGCCCTCATTACCAAAGGGCTTCAGCACGGAGAGAGCGTATTAAATAACAGGCCCGAGGCTGCAAAATCCTTTTGCCGTCCTGCTGCCTCGGCTGAGGTCGCGATACACTAAAACCATGACGGATTATTTAAATCTGCCGCTCGGCGAAAAAGTGCCGGAAATCGTAAATGTGGTCATCGAAATACCGCTCGAATCGGTCAACAAGTACGAATACGACAAAAAGCTGAACGTCTTTCGCCTGGACCGGAATCTGTATTCGCCGGTGCACTTTCCCGGGGACTATGGCTTCTGCCCCAGCACGCTAAGCCTGGATGGCGATCCGCTGGACGTGCTGGTGCTGGTGGACGAGCCGAGCTTTGCCGGATGCGTAATGGAAGTGCGTCCTATCGGGGTGCTCAATCTGCTCGATCAGGGGACGCCGGACGAGAAGATCCTGGCCGTGGGCAAAAACAATCCGCGCTATAAGGACGTGTGGAACTACAGCGAAATCTATCCTCACATGCTGCGCGAGATTACACACTTTTTCGCGATCTACAAGGACCTTGAAGGCAAGCGGGTGGAGACCAAGGGCTGGGAAGACGCGCGTCATGCGCGCTCGGCCATCATGGAAAGCCAGAAAAGATTTCAGGAAGCGGCCAAAAAAGTCCAGGGCAGCGCAGGATAATTCCACGCACCATGCAGACGCTATGGTTGAATTCGGCGCGGGGCGAAGCTGCCCGCCTGGGGTTCCGCTCCGCTCTATTGCAGTGGTATCGCGAGAACCGGCGCAGCCTGCCCTGGCGGCGCACGCGCCAGCCGTTTCGCATATGGGTCTCCGAGATCATGCTGCAGCAAACGCGGGTCGCCGCCGTGCTTGAGCATTACAAAAACTTCATCCGGCAGTTTCCCACCGCGCGGGCATTGGCGAAAGCGCCCGAACAGCAGGTGCTGGCCGCCTGGAGCGGCCTGGGGTATTACCGCCGGGCGCGCATGCTGCATCGCGCCGCAAAAGAAGTCGTGGAGAAGCATGGAGGCCGCCTTCCATCCACCGGCGAGGAGCTTCGCAGCTTGCCCGGCATTGGACGCTATACCGCCGCCGCCATTGCCAGCATCGCTTTCGGCCAGCCGGAGGCAGTGGTGGATGGGAATGTGGAACGTGTCCTGGCGCGCATTGCGGGCCGACAACTCCCGGCGAAGTCCAATTGGGAATGCGCGCAGCAACTCATAGACCCCTCGCGTCCTGGGGACTTCAATCAGGCGATGATGGAATTGGGGGCGACGATCTGCCTGCCGCAAGCGCCCGTGTGCCAGAGCTGTCCGGTGACGGATTATTGCCAGAGCCGGGGCGAACTTCGCTCCGCGCAAAAGAAATCCAGGCAGCAAACGGCAACCCGGCATCTGGTGTTTGCCCGCCGGGGAAGATCGGTTCTATTGAAGCAGCGTTCGAGGAAGGAATCCGTAATGCCCGGAATGTGGGACCTGCCTGAACTTCATGACTCCAAGTCGCCACCGCTGCTGAAGGTCCGGCACTCAATCATGAATACCGACTATGAAGTGCGGGTCCTGGCGCAAGAATCCGGGATGCCGGAGATAAAGGGCAGGTGGGTTTCCGTCTCGCGGCTCGGCCAAATGCCGCTTACCGGGACCACGCGCAAGGTTTTGCGCAAGTTGAGCCTGCTTGACTAAAATAAAAATTACACCGTTGACGGGCGGGCCCGGCGCAGAGTTGCTGGCCCGGAAGATCAGGAGTATGAGATGGAAGCATTAAAAGAAGGAACGAAAGCCCCGGATATCGCACTTACCAGCACCAAGGGAAAACCGATCGTACTTTCGGAATTACTGGAGCGAGGGCCGGCCGTGCTGGCGTTTTTCAAAATCTCCTGTCCGGTGTGCCAATACGCATTCCCATATCTTGAGCGGATTTACCGCGCGCATATAACGGAACCCATGAGCTTCGTGGGCATCTCGCAGGACGATGTAAAAGACACAGAGACATTCATGAGGCAATATGGGGTGACCTTTCCCGTGCTGCTGGACCATCCGTCCTATCGCGTCTCCCGCGAGTATGGGCTTACGAATGTGCCCACCGTCTTCCTGGTTTCGCGTGAAGGCACGATTGACTTTACCAGCGTGGGATGGTCTCGGGCCGATATGGAAGACCTGAATGCGCGGCTGGCGATGATGTCGCCGGACCAGGAGGTCGTTCCTGTCTTCAGGCCCGGCGAGCAGGTTGCGGAGTTCAAAGCTGGTTGAGGGTCGAAAAGCTGATCCGCAGGTTGCGGAGTTCAAAAAATTCATAAGAGGAGTTCTGATGCGAAAAGCCGCGTATTACGCATGCGCGTTTGTTTTTTTACTGGCCTCCGTTTTGTTCGCACGGCAGAGTAATAGTCCAGCTAACGGAGCTTCTTCAGCCAGTAGTCCCAGCGCGGCTCCCCAGATTCCGGGGATGCCTGACGGCGCGGAGGAGGCGATGGCCAGCATCGATCCTGAGCGCATCCGCGCGCATGTGCGGTTTCTTTCGCACGATTTGCTGGAAGGGCGCGGCACCGGACAGCGCGGCGGAGATATCGCCGCCGAGTATATTGCCACGCAATTCGCCCTCTATGGCTTGCAGCCGGCCGGGGACCATGGAAGCTACATGCAGAAGGTCCCAATGGTGGGCATTACCACCGACCCGCAGCAGACCACCTTTGCCCTGGCTCCGGCCAAGGGGTCGCCCATGGAATTGAAGTACAAAGACGATTACGTCACCACCAATGAGACGCAGTCGCAAACCGCCGACTTCAATGCCCCGATTGTTTTTGTTGGCTATGGCATCGAAGCCCCGGAGTACAACTGGAACGACTTTAAGGGAGTGGACGTAAAGGGCAAGGTCCTGCTCATGTTCGTAAACGAGCCGCCCTCCGACGATCCAAAGTTCTTTAAGGGCCCGGCGCTCACCTATTACGGCCGCTGGACCTACAAATATGAGGAAGCCGCGCGCAAGGGCGCGGTCGGCGCTTTGCTCATCCATCGCACTGACATCGCCAGCTACGGCTGGGACGTGGTCCGCAATTCAAACTCCGGGGAGAAATCCTACCTGCGCGATAATAATGCGCCCAAACTGGAAGCCGCTTCATGGATCCAATGGGAGATTGCAAAAAACCTGCTGGCCTCCTCGGGGCAGGACATCGATAGGCTTTTTGCGGCGGCGGGCAAGCGGGATTTCCATCCCATTCCACTGAATGCAAACCTCCGCGCGCATATTGTCAGCAAAATTCGCCCCATTGAATCGAACAACGTGCTGGGACTGCTTCCGGGGACAGACCCCTCCCTGAAAAATCAGGCGGTGGTTTATTCCGCCCATTACGACCATCTGGGGATCCGCCGCGACGCTCTCGGCGACAACATCTACAATGGCGCCGCAGACAACGCGACCGGATGCGGTATCGTGCTGGAGCTGGCGCGCGCCTTCAGCGAAGCCCCGGTAAAGCCGAAACGCTCTATTCTGTTTGCCTCGGTGACCGCAGAGGAGCAAGGGCTGCTTGGGTCAGAATACCTGGGGCTGCATCCTCCGATTAAAGCCCGCGACCTTACGCTGGACCTGAATTTCGACGATGTTCCTCCCATCGGGAACCCGGAGGAGGTGGAAGTGAGCGGCGCGGAGCGCACCTCTTTCTATCCCACGGTCCAGGAGTTGGCTAAGGATTTTCGCCTGGAGATCCGCCCCGATTCCCGCCCCGAAGCTGGACACTACTACCGCTCGGACCATTTCAGCATGGCTCGCGTGGGCATTCCCGCCTTCTCTATTAATGAAGGGATGAAATATGCCGGCCATCCCCTGTCCTGGGGTGAGGAACAGGCCAGGGACTATGTCGAGCACCGCTATCATCAGCCCTCCGACGAGTACCGGCCCAGCATGGACTTTACCGGAGACGCAAAGATGGCCCGCTTCGGCTTTGCCCTGGGCTGGAATGCGGCCACGCGTCCGGAGCTGGTCCAGTGGCAGCCAGGGGATGAATTTGAGGCGGCCCGTAAAAAGAGCGAGCAGGGGGATTAGTTCCAGCCCAATTCGGCCTTAATGCGGCGTTCCGCACTTTAGTAAGCAGGTAAGGTATAAACCCTCTATTTCCAGCCGGGTGGGCTGCTATAGACTGGGCCGAAATACTGAAGCTTTGCGGGATCCCATTTGGCCTTCTCTTTCTTACAACGCGGAAATCTGGCAAGCTATGCCCGGGAATTGACCCTGGAGTCTTACGAGCCCACGATCCATCTGGAAGGGCTCGCCATAGGGATCGATAACGTCCGCACCGACGTTTTTCTCAGCCCCAAATTCACCGAGCTGGCCCGTCAGCATATCTCCCGGCTGATCAGTAAATACGGCTCCGTGGAAGACCTCAACGTGGTGAACGTGAAGCCCCAGATCTCCGGATCATGGGTCGGTCCTTTTGCGCCTCAGCGCCCCGGCATTGCCAATAAGCCCTCGGAGCCCGCGGAGTTTAAAAAGGTCCTGCTGGATTTGCACGCCAGCGCCATCAATCGGGCGAAGGCTGAAGGCAATATATCCATTGATTTGCTGGCGCGACTCGCCATCCTTAAATTTCAGCGGGGCGAGATGCTGGCGCAATTCGCCCAGGTGGTAGAGCGCTGCCGTACCCAGATAAAAAATTTCGAAGGGCCGCGCAACTCCAATGCGGACAGGGCAATGGAATTGCGCGAGCGCTTTGCCCGCTTCCAGATCTCCAAAAAAACCATTTTGCGAAAAA
>CAYTQA010000120.1:0-6049 GCA_964439495.1 uncultured Terriglobales bacterium
GGCTGGAATGAAGTGTGCCAGCAAGTCCGCGGCGGAAAACCATATCGAAGGCTACAATCTGCGCTATACGCCGCGACGCGAGAACGGCCGCATCCGGGGATATGAATTCGAAGTAATCCCCACAAACAACAACCTGCAAGCAGGCCATTCCATCCAGACGGAATCCGGGGCCACGTTCGCCTCGCGCGCAGCCGATGGGACGTTGAAAGATCCGATCTCCTCGCCTGACATGGGCATTCAGGTGCTCGATAAATGCCTGGAACAATACCGGCTGAAAAGTCTTCATCATGGCTATCCGGCCGCGCTTGCGGCGCTGCGCCGTCCGGAGTTATGCGACACCACCAACGGCGCTTTTGGCGAGGCCTTTCGCGAGGTGATGGCGGGTAATTACATGGGATACAAATTTTCCTATACGCCCGCGCCCGCAAACGACAGCGGCATGATCGATTCCTTCCGCCTCGATGTTCGCCCTCTGCAATATGGTGCGCTGACCCGCAGCTACATGTGCGATCCGCATGGAGAATTGCGCGTCACCGACGATGACCGCCCAGCCCAAGCCAGCGATCGGAACATCGAACATGACGAAGAGCTGGATGAAGACAATCCCAACGCCTGCGTGGGGCAACGCCAGGACAAAACCACCATCATCGACAAACAGAGCATCACCTGGCCGTAGCAAATGCCAGAATCCCCGGGGCCACCCGGACTTCGCGATTATTCCCAGACCCATCCTAAAATCCTTTCAAAACGCGGCCTGTTTGCGTTACAGATATTAAAAACTCAGAACTTTTTGGGCTTGTGGAAAGGGCTGCGGGAACTTTCTCTCGGCTATACTGAAAGCGATGAATGCTCCAGTATTCAAACGTGTTCTGCTCAAGCTCTCGGGCGAGGCGCTGGCCGGGGGGAAGGGTTTTGGGGTTGATGTAACTCGCGTCCATGAACTCGCCGGAGAGATCGCGGAGGTCTCCGCCCTGGGCGTGCAGCTCGCCATTGTGGTGGGTGGCGGAAATTTTTTTCGTGGAGTAGCCGAGCAGGCGCGCGATATGGACCGCGTCTCCGCCGATCACATGGGCATGCTGGCCACAATGATCAATGCCCTGGCCCTGCAGGACGCGCTCGAAAAGCGCGACTGCTACACGCGGGTGATGTCGGCGATTGTAATGGACCAGGTCGCGGAGCCGTTCATCCGGCGGCGGGCGATCCGGCATCTCGAAAAGGGACGCGTGGTGATTTTTGGCGCGGGCACTGGCAATCCCTACTTTTCCACCGACACCGCGGCCTCGCTGCGGGCGATGGAGATCAAGGCCGATGCCATCATCAAGGCGACCAAGGTGGACGGAATCTATACCGCCGATCCCTTCCTGGTGAAGGATGCGACCATGTTTCAGCAGATCACCTATCTGGACGTCATTCAGCGCGGGTTGAAGGTGATGGACACCACGGCGATCAGCCTCTGCAAGGAAAACAACCTGCCCATCGTGATCTTCAACCTGAACAAGCCGGGCAACATCCTGCGGGTGGTCACGGGAGAGAAGGTCGGCTCGCTGGTGTGCGCATAAAAGCGAGTTCCCGAGTTTTCAGTTGCGATTTTCAAAAGCAAATCGCGACCATAGGTGATTGCAAGAAGCACAGCCACGACGAGGAATCTCCACCCCTATTTCTGTTATCCAGTCTAAAAAACAAATCGAAACATACGGGAATTGTCATTCCGATGGAGCGCAGCGACGAGGAATCCCTATTGCAAATGAAATGCTCGCCGCTCTCATCGTTGAAAAGCCTGTAGCTGCATCTATGCCCTGTACTCTCTCGGGGTCCTTCGCTCGCACTGTGTGCTCGCTCTGGATGACAAGGGATGGAGGTTTTTTAAACAGTAAATTTCATTATTGTTCAGTCATCTCTTCATTCTTGTCATCTAGTTCCGCATTCTCTTTTACTCACTTCTCTCTTAATAGTTTTTTCATCCAGAGCGCAGTGCGAAGCGATCCCGCTAAGCGGGAGAGCCAAGCGCAAACGAAGGACCCCGGGAACGCCGCGTTTATTATTGCAGCTTCAGGTTTTTCCACCAGCTCTTCCCTAAATCTCATCCCCTGGAGCTTTCAGCAATCGTTGTTTAGATTATGTTGACATAGGGATTCCTCGTCACTGCGCTTCCCGGAATGACTAAATCACACATCATCGATTGTTTTTGAAACTGGAAACCTGCAACTAAAAACTGCTGTTCACCGGTTTGCCCCACTCACCGCTTGGCGGTAGGCCTGCACGTTGCGCTCATGCTCCTCGAAGGTGCGCGAAAAGCGATGATGTCCCTGATTGTCGCTCACGAAATACAGAAAGTCGGTTTTCGCCGGATGCATGGCGGCCTGTAGCGCCGCCGCCCCAGGATTGCAGATCGGCCCGGGCGGAAGCCCCTGCACATGATAGGTGTTGTAGGGAGAATTGAACTGCAGGTCCGATTGATAGATGGTCCCGCGATACCTGCCGGCCAGCAATGCCGCGTAGATAACGCTGGGATCGGTGGCCAGCGGGATGTGTTGTCCCAGGCGGTTGTAAAAGACCCCCGCCACCACGGGCCGCTCTTCGGGCACCGCGGTTTCCTTCTCGACGATGGACGCCATGGTAACGATCTCGTGCGTGTTGCCGTTCAGCCCCAGCGCCCTGGCCTCCTGATGAAAGCGTTTGACCATGGCAATGACCAGGTCCGCAGGTCCCTGTTTGCGGGCCATGCGATAGGTATCAGGATAAAGATAGCCTTCCAGGCTTTGGGCGCGCGGATCGAGGTCATGGATCAGCGCGGTCTGGGTGCGGGCCTGCTGGATAAAATCCTGCTGCGAGCCGATGCCGGCGCGCTCGACGGCCACGGCGATGTCGAAGAGATTGAAGCCCTCAGGGATGCTCACGGTGCGCGCGAAGGTATCGCCCCGGGCGATGCGGCTGTAGACTTCAATCGGGGTTGCGGGATGGTCGAACATATATTCGCCGGCCTTGAGCACCTTGCGTTCATAGGCATGCAGCAGAAGGAAGGCCAACTGGCTGCGGATGATCCCATCATGCTTGAGATCGGAGGCGATCCGCCGGGCGGACGAACCGGATTTGAACTCCACGAAGGTGGTTTGCGTTGGGCCCGCTGGCGACATCAGGATATAGCCGCCCCACAGGACCACAACGAGGAGCACCAGGAAGAGGAAAGCGAAAAATTTGCGCATTTTTAATTATTCACGAGTAAAGGATTTGTTGCCTTGCACACTGCGAGCTTCGATAAACGATTGCAGGATCAGCACCGCCGCCATCTGGTCGATGACCTGGCCACGCCGCCGCACGCTCATATCGGTTTCATCCAGGATGCGGTGGGCCGCCGCGGTGGTAAGCCGCTCGTCCCACAGGTACACGGGAATCGAGAACCTGTGCCGGACCTCCTCGGCAAAGCTGGCCATCTTCTCGGATTGGCTTCCGGTCTCTCCGCTCATCTTCAGGGGATAACCCATCACGATCTCCCGCACGTCATATTTCCTGATCACCCGCTCTAGTATGGCAAAGTCGTTCTTCTTGTTCTTGCGCTCCAGGGTTTCAATGCCTTGAGCGGTGATTCCCATGGGATCTGAGACGGCGAGGCCAATGCGCCGCGCGCCAACATCCATGCCGAGCACCCGTCCAGATGGACCGGGTCCGGGATTTTGGCCTTCGGACATACTGCAATTATATGTGGGCCAGCATCTTACACCTCAGAATTTGCAGCGGTGAAGGAGAGAAAGATGACAGCGGAGCCAATTTTGCCCACCGAGAGGGAGCAAAACCCCAGGACACGATCCGAAGTAGAGGCGACCTCAAAAATCGAGCGGGAAGTCGAGCGGCGCGAACTGCGCTCCGATATCCGGGCCGCTACCTACGCGCAGATCGTGATTGCGGTCGGCGTGGTGCTGGTGCTTTGTTATTTCGGAAAGCTGGTGCTGGTGACCATCTTTACCTCTCTGCTGATCGCATTTGTGCTGGAGCCGCTGGTGCGGTTGCTGGAGCGGATCAGAATTCCCCGCGCCGTGGGCGCGGCCATATCCATCCTGCTGCTGATCGGGGTGCTGTATGGGTTGAGTTACTTTTTTTACCAGAGAGCGGTGGATTTTGCCCAGGAGCTGCCGCGCGTCTCGGGAAAGGTCCGGGGAGCGATCGGCAAGTATCAGCGCAATGCCGAAAAGATCCGCCAGAGCACCGAACAGGTGGTCCCTGAGACCAAGGAGGACAAGAACGCCGTTAAGGTAAAGGTCCAGCAGGACACCGGCATCACCGGCATGGTGAAGGACAGCCTGGGACCGATCACCGAGGTGCTGCTTACCGTCGCCTTCATTCCTTTCCTTGTCTTTTTCATGCAGACATGGAAGGAACATGCCCGATCGGCAACCGTGAAGCTGTTCGACCCTGAAAACCGGACCACGGTCTACGTTACCCTGGGAAAAATCTCGGAGATGATGCGCAGCTTTATTGCCGGAAACTTTGCCATCGGGATCTTCATGTCTATCGTGAGCATGATTGTTTTTGGCTTTCTCAAGCTGCCGTTCTTTTATTTTCTTGGATTCATCAGCGGCTTTCTGAGCCTGGTCCCGTATTTAGGCGTAGTCGCTGCTATCTTGCCGCCCCTGGCGCTGGGGATGGGTCACATGCATTCCACCGGGATCATCGTGATCGTGGTCACGGTGCTGGGGCTGCACCTCTTTTCGATGAACGTGCTTTATCCCAAGTTTATAGGCGGGCGACTGCAACTGAATCCGCTCCTGGTCACGCTTTCTTTATTGATCTGGGGCTGGATCTGGGGGGCCATGGGATTGGTTCTTGCCGTTCCCCTGATGGGCGCAGTCAAGATCATTTGCGATCACATTGAAAGTCTGCGTCCGCTGGGGGAATGGATGGGAGAGTAGCAGCAGGACTCGACGTATCTCGTCTGTTCCCGCAAAACGAAAGGCACGACCTTGGGCCGTGCCTCGCAGGGAGAATAGTTGATTATGCTTCGGCGGTAATTTCCGGAAGCTTCAGGTTCGACTTTGCCAACGCCTTGACCAGGATATCTTCGATGTCGTCATCGTGGACGTTCTTTACCATGGCCATCTCGCTCACCAGCAGGTACTTGGCCCGTTCCAGCATCTTCTTTTCCCGGAAGGAAAGCGGCTTGCTCTGGTTCAGGACCAGGAGGCTCTTGAGGACCATGGCCACTTCCAGCAGAGAGCCGGTGCGCATCTTGTCAGAATTTTCCTTGAACCTGAATTTCCAGTCGGTATTTGGAATGTCGCACTCGCCCTCGGTGATGTAGTGCAGGATCTTGCTTATGTCGTGGGTCTTGATTACCGGGCGCAATCCAACCATGGCAACATTATGAAAGGGGATTTCCACCTTGAGGCTGCTGGACTTGATCTTGAGCGTATAGAATTTCTGGATGCTGGCCCCGATGGTCCGGCTGCCGATCTGCTCTACTACGCCAACTCCATGATTTGGATAAACAACTTTGTCGCCGATGTGGAAATCACTATTCATTTGTGACACCCGTGGCCAGGGAAGCTAGTGGCGGAGATTTTTACTTGCTCTCTATTAAAAATACTTTAATTCTGCTGCCCGGTCAAGGTAAATCCATGCCGGTCCAAAAGGCTGACTTTTAATATATCCATTATTTTCAAGTGGTTACATGGAAGTGCGTCCGGCATTTGGGGTGGGGTATAATCGCCCAAGGGCCTTTTTAGAGCATCCGTTCACTTTTGAGCTGCTCGAACGAACCCACCACAATCATTCCGGCGCCTCCGCAAGCTGACCGCTTGCTCGAAATGCCGCATTAAAAGGTAAAAAGAAGCTTTTCATGCCAGAGCACATCAAGCGGAAACTCTTAGACGAAATCAAGATACTTGAGCATGAGCTTACTCACGAGCTTCCTAAAGAGATCAAGAAGGCCGTCGCCATGGGAGACCTGAGTGAAAATGCCGAGTACCACATGGCCAAGCAACGGCAGGAATTCGTCAACGCCCGCCTGGGACAGCTCAAGAAGCGCATGGCTGAACTTTCACTGGTAAATCTCACA
>CAYTQA010000120.1:6059-8788 GCA_964439495.1 uncultured Terriglobales bacterium
ACCAAGGATGAAAAGATCGAGTACAAGCTGGTGACCAGCGAAGAATCGGACGTTTCCAAAGGGCTCATTTCCACTACCTCGCCCATCGGGCGCGGGCTGATGGGCAAGAAAGTGGGGGACATCGCGACCATCGTCACCCCTACTGGCAAGCGTGAGCTTGAGGTCCTCAAGCTCACAACCATCCACGATGAGGTGGACGAGAGCGCCGAAAACGGAGTGGGCAAAAAGAAATGACGTGGACCTCTGCGGTGGGAAAAGGATGCCGCGTGCTGCTGCACGCGATTGTACGTGGGCTGGCGCTGACGCGGATTTCGCCGAACGTCCTCACATTCATCGGCCTTGTCATCAACATCATCGCCGCCCTGCTGTTCGGCCATGCCTCCGGAAACAGTCAACCGCGGATGTTTTTCTACGCCGGACTGGTGATCATTGGGGCCGGCATCTTCGATATGGTGGATGGCCGGGTCGCGCGCGCCACCAATCAGGTCACCACATTCGGCGCCTTCTTCGATTCCGTCATAGATCGTTACAGCGACATCGCCCTCTTCTTCGGTCTCCTGGTTTACTACGCGCGCACCAACCGGTTCTTTTACGTCGTGCTGGTGGGGCTGGTCATGACCACCTCGGTCATGGTGAGCTATACGCGGGCCAGGGCCGAGTCGCTGATCCCAAGCTGCAAAGTTGGATTTCTGGAGAGGCCGGAGCGCATCGTTCTGGTCATCATTGGAGCGCTCTTTAACCGAATGGCGCCGGTGCTATGGGTGATCGCCGTGCTTTCCACGATTACGGTGATTCATCGCATCGTCTACACCTATCAGCAGACCAAATCTCAACAGCCTCAGGAAAAGCTGGTGCCGCAGCAGCATGCCGCGACCGCTGAGAAGCGCGCGACCCGGATTCCCCTCCCCAGCTCGCAAGCGTGAAGAGCTGGCCTGCACCGCGATGCGCTCGCAGCTTCCTGTTATCATCCAATTTCTTTAACCCGAAACTGAACTGACTGATGAGACCAACTTTAGTTGTGCATGGCGGCGCCTGGGCCATTCCGGACGATATGGCGGAGGCCCATGAGAATGGCATTCGCAAGGCCCTGGCAGCGGGCTGGAAGGCGCTCGCGAATGGAGGCACGGCGCTTCAGGCGGTCGAGGAAGCGGTCGTGGTGATGGAAGATGACGAAATCTTTGACGCCGGACGCGGAAGCTTTCTCACCCGCGATGGAAGCGTGCAAATGGACGCTCTCATCATGGATGGCGCTACGCTGCGCGCCGGCGGGGTAGGCTGCGTGGAGCGTATTCGCAATCCCATACGGGCCGCCCGCCTGGTCCTGAGTGAAAGCCCGCATGTGTATTTTGTGGCCGGAGGCGCGGAACGTTTTGCCCAGGAGCACGGCTTGACGTTATGCGACAACTCCGAGTTGATTATCGACCGTGAGCGTCAGCGCCTGCGGGAGGCCCAGGCTAAAGCCGCTGCCGGAGAGCCGGACACTACCTTTGCCGGCCATGACACCGTGGGCGCGGTCGCGGTGGATGGCTCGGGACATCTTGCCGCCGCGACTTCCACCGGCGGCACCGTGAACAAGGCCCCGGGACGCGTGGGGGACTCTTCCCTGATCGGCTGCGGCTGTTATGCCAGCGACTCCAGCGCCGCAGTCTCCTGCACCGGCTGGGGCGAACCTATCATGAAGCTGGTCTTGGGGAAATGGGCGGCGGACCGTGTGGCCACCGGCGGCACACCCGAAAATACCGCCCGTGAAGCCATTGGATATCTGGCTTCCCGCCTGAATGGCCATGGCGGCATGATCCTGCTCGATTCCCAGGGCGGTTATGGTGTCGCCCACAACACACCCCGCATTGCATGGGGCATAAAAACCCCAAATCAGGAACGAGTAGGACTTAAGGCGTCCCATATTTCCTGAATTCCGTTCCTTCTTTCATTTTGATTTCTTCCAATTTTGGAATCTTTAATTTCTCAGCACATGAACTTTGTTCCTGCTTGCTAATCTACAAGTCCATGATGTAAAACTGGCAGGTTTATTCCTTTGAACTTTACTGGAAAGACGAGGTGTGCCCATGGCCCGGCTTGCGAAATTGTGCATTCCAGCTCTTGTAGCTCTCTTCCTGACAACAACTATTTCCGCACAAAACGTGGCAACCGCGGACCTGCACGGGATTGTAAAGGACCAGCATGGCGCAGTCATCCCCAGTGCGACCGTCACTGCCACCGAACAGACTAAGAATGTGGAGCGCACGGTGAACACCGATGCGGACGGGAATTATCAATTTTTGCAGCTTCCGCCCGGCAATTACACGGTCACAGTTGCAGCGCCTAATTTTGCCAAGCTGGCTTCAAACGATGTTGTGCTCACCGTAGGTCAACGCGCGGAGTTGCCGCTCACCTTGCAGGTGGCCGGCGCAAGTGACGTGATTACCGTAAACGCGCAAACCGAACTGGTGGAGACGCAGCGCAGTTCGCAGTCCACAACGGTGGACAGGGGACGGATCGAGAATCTTCCCATCAACGGGCGCAATTACATCAATTTCACGCTTACAAATTCGCAAACCACTCGCGATGTTGCGCCCAGCATTGGCGCCGCTCCTACCTCCGGCCTGAATATCGGCGGACAAAACGCCCGCAGCAACCTGGTGAATGTGGATGGAATGGATGCGGTGGACAACGGGGTGAACGGGATCCGTTCCACCGTCCCGCAGGACGCGGTGCAGGAATTTCAGATC
>CAYTQA010000121.1:0-8786 GCA_964439495.1 uncultured Terriglobales bacterium
CACGGACGTCTTCACTGTCGATCAAAAGGTGCGCACGCCTTATGTGCAGAACTACAACCTCAATCTGCAGCACCAGATTACCGAGCATGCCGCGGTGGAGATTGCCTATGTCGGTTCCGCCGGACGCAAGCTCTACCGCTTTCGCGACATTAACCAGGTGGTCAATCCTGTGCTGGGAAACCGCCCCTTCGATAATCTCCTGGTCCCTCCGCCGAGTCCTTCCGGCACCCACTACGGTTACGTGAACCAGATCGAAACCAGCGCCGTCTCCAGCTATAACTCGCTGCAGACGAGCCTGAAGCTGCTTGCCTCCAAAAAAATCAACGCCACGTTGAATTACACCTACTCCCACTCCATCGACAACGCCAGTGACGGGCAGGATTACGTCCCCAATGCGTCGCAGCCCGACAACAGCTTTAATCCGAAGGCGGAGCGCGCCAGCTCCAACTTTGACACCCGCAATCGTTTCACTGCATATATGAGTTACAGCCTGCCCGATGCCAGATTTCTGCCGCAGCTTTTTTCCGGCTGGTCGATTGACAGCGTTGTTACCCACTCCACCGGACAGCCTTTCACGGTGAATTACCTCTTCGAAGGGGACTTCAACGGAAGCGGTGAGTTCTTCGGACGCCCGGATCTGGTGGGAAATCCCTACAGCCGACACAGCACGCCGGCCCAGTTCCTGAATCTTTCCGCCTTTGCGGTGCCCTGTACCTACGATCCCAACAGCGGCGGCTGCGTCTCCGGCACACAACACTTCGGCTCGGTGGGCCGCAACTCCTTCAATGGCCCCGCCTACACCGATTTCGATCTCTCGCTTGCCAAAGACACCAAGGTGACCGAGCAGGTACGCATGCAGTTGCGGATTGATGCCTTCAACCTCCTGAACCATCCGAATTTCGCCAATCCCCTACTGCCCGCGTTCGGCGTGGACTTCGCAGCCAACGGTCTTAGCGCGGCTGGACGCGGCGTTGGCTATCTGCCTCTTACCACCACTCCCGATGTGGGAATCGGCAATCCATTCCTTGGCGGCGGCGGTCCGCGCAACCTGCAACTTAGCGCCCGCTTCAGCTTCTAGCCTCGGACCATTGCGCCCTCGTCCCCTCCCTGCTTACGGCGGAAAAGAGGGGCGAGGGATGATGTGGAGATAGCGCGCAATTTCAAGGCAAACGTGTTGTGGAAGCCTCCCGCACCCTCAAGAATGCGGGAATCACAAAAGCAAGTAAGCGCGGCATGAAGATAGCCAAACCTGGACCGGAAGGTGATTAGCCAGATTTAACGTTTGAAACCTGGTCACCTCCGGGTCCCGGGCGTAAATCCCCCGCTATAGATGTGTATTCCCAAGGATGTTTCTACGAAGATGCCTAAAGATACCGGTGCTGTGCAAAAATGCCGGAGCGACTAACCCTCGGCGCCTCAATCGCTTGGGGCAGGTCCACCGCCAAGTTTCCAGATTTGAAATTTTTAAACGCAAATTCATGGAAACGTTGGTAATCGTATCGAGCTGCGGTGCATGACTAAAAAATGGCGCGGTGATCTAAAGTGAAAGGATTGCAGTCATGAAGAATTAGCTGCGGAAACTTTATCCAAGGGCAGGGACATGGGAACAACACAAGCTGTTGCGCAAGCTGGGTCGGCCGTTCAATCTTCCACAAGCACCAATGGTTCGACCGCGCCTCAGGCCGCTGCGCAGAACCCGCCCGCCATCTCCACGCCCGCGCTGATTGCGGCCATGGCGGGGGCGGGGCCGAATATCAGCGATCTAATCATCTCTCCCAATCGAGTGCCGCAGGTGGAGCTGGGCGGAGAGCTGACCCCGGTCCCGGGGCTGCCTGTCCTGAGCCCCGCCGATACCGCCCGAATTTCCGGTGACCTGATGGGCGGCAATAAGCACGCATTTGAGCACTTGAAGAATGAAGGCTCCTGCGATGTCTCGTATGCGCTGCCCAAGGTCGGACGTTTTCGCGTAAATATCTTCCGTCAAAGAGGCTCTTACGCTGTTGTGATGAGGGTGATCTCGAACCATATCCCCACCTTCGAGCAGTTGCAGTTGCCGCCCCAGCTTGCCGATATTGTCCGCCTGAAAAATGGAATTGTTCTGGTGACGGGACCGACCGGATCGGGCAAATCATCGACTCTGGCAGCGATTATCGACCGCATCAATCGCGAAAAGGCATACCACATTATCACCATTGAAGATCCGGTGGAGTTCCTCCATCCTCCAAAGCGGGCGACCATTCACCAGCGCGAGCTGCACAGTGACAGCCCGAGCTTTGCCTTGGCGATGCGGGCCGCGCTGCGGCAGGCCCCGAAGGTCATCCTGGTGGGCGAGATGCGCGACAAAGAGACCATTGAGATTGCGATGACGGCGGCGGAGACGGGCCATCTTGTGTTTTCCACGCTGCACACCATCGATGCCGCTAAGACTGTGGAGCGCGTGATCGGTGAATTTCCCATGGCCGAGCAGCAGGCAATCCGCAATCGGCTCTCGCAATCGTTTCGTTACATCGTCTCCCAGCGGCTGCTGCCCAGGAAAGAAGGCAAGGGCCGAGTGGCGGCGATAGAGATCCTGAAATCCACGATGCGGACCAGGGAATATATTACGAAGGGCGAGGGTGAGGGCAAATCCCTGCTGGACGCCATGCGGGATGGGACACTTGATGGAATGCAGCACTTCGACGGCGAGATTGAGCGCATGATCCGCGAAGGAATTATATCCAAGGAGACAGGCCTGGCCTACGCCAGCAATGCCGGCAATCTGGAGCTCTCCCTGGCTGATTACGCCGAAGATAAAAAAGAGGACGAGGCGGAGTTGGTTGAGACCGCCTGATCGACTTCGCGCTGTATAAATCAGAGCATAAGCGCCATGTTGGGGTCTTTCGCGTAACCGCGGATTTTCGTCCTCATAAATTTTCCCATTCCCAACTCAAAAGTACCTGCTCTGATTCTCCTTCGCGGCCCGGGACTTTCGTGTATTGCCCTTCGACCTACTCTGCCTTACCGTTATCTGAATAGTTCAATTTCATTTGTTCCCATCCGTGGGGAATGGATTCTTCTATGGGCCTGGAAGTAGAAGGTATGCAGAGTGTTCCGAAGTTGGGCCATGAGCGCCGCCAGGAGCAGCGGACGATCGGTCATGGGTCACTCAATGTGCACGTCGAGCAAGCTGGCGCGATGGAGGAGTTTAACGCTCTTCTCGTGGATTCCAGCCAGTCAGGCTTATGTATCCGGCACTGGCGCAAGGGACTGCCCGTGGGCCAGCCGCTCCGCATCCGCTCCAGCTCATCGAACGAAGTCCAGGCTGAGATCAAGTGGAATTGGAGCGTCGGTCCCGTGGTCATGTCGGGGCTGAAGATCGTGGACCGGGAGCACGACGCCGGGAGCGCCTCCACTGTCTACAAACTGGGCAAACCTCTCATTTTGAGCCTTGCGGCAACGCTGCTGGTATTGATCACCTGGCTTGTGGCGCGCTGGTAGGAAGGACGCGATAACAAACAGGCCGGAGGCCGTTTCCGGGCAGCTTCTCGCCGCCCGTTCATAAGATTTATCACAACTTGCCGTCATCATTTAGGATTGATGCATGAGCAAGTCGGCATCGCCGCTGGTCGGCGTCATCATGGGCAGCAAGAGCGACTACGAAACCCTGCTGCCGGGGATCGAGCTTTTGCGCGAGCTTGGAGTGCCCCACGAAGTGCGCATCGTCTCCGCGCATCGCACCCCCGACTGGATGTTTGAATATGCCTCCACCGCCGAGTCGCGCGGTCTGCACGTGATCATTGCCGCCGCCGGCGGCGCCGCTCATCTGCCCGGGATGGTGGCCGCCAAGACCGTGCTGCCGGTCCTGGGAGTGCCCATACCGGCGACCATGCTCAACGGCATCGACTCCTTGCTTTCGATTGTGCAGATGCCGAAAGGGGTGCCGGTCGGGACCTTGGCCATCGGCAAGCCGGGAGCGGCCAACGCAGCCCTGCTGGCGGCATCCATCGTAAGCATCCAGCATCCCGAGGTCCGGGAGCGCCTGCGGGCGTGGCGAGCGGCCCGTACCGCGGAGGTGCGGCAACAGGAGCTGCCTTCTTGAGCGCAATCCTTCCTGGCGCAACCATCGGCATCCTGGGCGGCGGACAGCTCGGCCGCATGACGGCCATGGCGGCCCGCTCCTTCGGCTATCGGGTGCAGGTGCTCGATCCCGATCCTTCCTGCCCGGCGCGTTTCGTTGTGGATAGCTGCTTCTCCGCCGCATGGGACGACGTCCATGCCGCCGCCGATCTGGCGCGGGGCAGCGATGTGGTGACCCTGGAGATCGAACAGATTCCCATCGCCACCATGGAAGCCGCCGCGCAACATGCTCCGGTGCGTCCCGGCGCGCACGTCCTCGAGATTGTGCAGGACCGCATCCGCCAGAAGGACTGGCTGGCCCAGCACAATTTTCCCGTGGGCGACTATCGCGCGGTGCGCTCCCAGGAAGAGTTGGCAGCGGCGATGAAGACCTTCGCGGATGATTGCTTCATTAAATCGGCGCGCGGAGGTTATGACGGGCGCGGCCAGGTGCGGGTGCGTCCGCAGGATAAGACCGGCGCGGAAGCCGCGTGGAACTCTTTAGGGAAACGCCCGTGTGTGGCCGAAAGGGCGTTGGATCTCGAAGCCGAGATCTCGGTGCTGGTGGCCCGGCGGCCCAGCGGAGAATGCGTCACCTACGATCCGGCATTCAACCATCATGAAAACCAGATCCTTGCCTGGTCGGCGATGCCGGCATCGCTCTCGCCCGAGCTGAAGCGGCAGACCGATGAGATAGCGCGTCAGCTTGCCGGGCAGATCAATGTGGTTGGGCTGCTGGTGGCGGAGATGTTTCTGCTCAAAAACGGCAAACTGCTCATCAATGAGCTGGCGCCGCGCCCCCATAACAGCTATCACGCCAGCGAACGGGCGTGCGCAACCAGCCAGTTCGAGCAATGTGTCCGCGCCATCTGCGACCTCCCGCTGGGAGACCCTTCCGTGCTGCGTCCCGCGGCGATTGTGAATCTGCTGGGCGAGGTATGGCTGGGAGCGACGCCGCCCGCCTTCGATCGCGCGCTGGCCGTCCCCGGAGTGCGGCTCCACGTTTATGAAAAAAGCCTGCCGCGTCCGGGACGCAAGATGGGGCATCTCTCCGCCATCGGAGACACTCCGCGAGAAGCCGTGGAACGCGTGCTGCGCGCCAAAGCCAGCTTGTGAGTGGATCCAGCCACGGTGGAGGGTTGCCGCGAACGCGGCTTGCGGCCGGATAATACGCTTATTTCATGACAACAACAGGGGACTGTCGCACCCGGTTAATTCTTGGGGTCGGCGTTGTTATTATTCCCTTCAGACCCTTCTTTGAGCGAATCCTTGAATGAGCGAATGCCCTCTCCTAGGCCCTTGCCCAATTCGGGCAGTTTCTTCGGACCGAAGACCAGAAGAGAGATCACAAGCAGCACCAGCAGGTGCATGGGTTGAAAAAGTCCTTCAAACATAGCGGCTCCCAATATGGATTATAGCTTCCACCCATTATAACTCTGATCTTTGCCCAGGGACTCTGTTGTCTTTCTATATATCTGGGGGCTATTTCGTGTCCGGGGCCGGATTGTTCTCTTCGTCCGCCATCTGCTTGATCCGTTCATCGAGCTTTTTTGTCAGTGCGCCCATCTTCTGCTGTTGAACAGCGCCCGCCGCCTGCATGCTTTCCCGCATCATGGCCGGCTGTTCCCGCAGAATTTTCTGGCCGATGGCGGAAGAATAGAAGGCCACAATTCCATCCACATCCGTGCGCGTGAGGTGGCGCTGATAGACCGGGATGATGCTATCGATCAGGTCGTCAACCGAGATCTCGCTGAAGATATCATCGGTAAATCCATGCAATCGCTGGAGCTGCTGCGAAGTCGGATTCGGGACCTTCTGGCGGAATGCCTGTTCCGCGCTGCTATTCATCTGGCTTTTCATCCCCTCGAGCATGATCGTAATATTTCTTCGGACCTGCTGGACTTCCAGAAGCTTCAGGACCTGATCACGGGTGGCGGCATCGGAAGGCAGCGCCTGGCCGGCTGTGCCGGTCCCGGGGGCAGCCTGCGGCGGGGTCTGCTGCGCAGAGGCCGGGCACATGCCCAAGCACGCAAGCACGAGGACTAGAAATATTTTTCGCATGGAACGCTCCTTGTGAATCCTAGCATTGCACTAAGCGGGCCCGTGGGTCTAGATCGAATGAGTGCCCAGTCCGCACCATGGTGCAGCGTCGCGAAAGACTTGAAGTGTCGCCTTGTCCTGCATTTGATCACGCGGCGGTCCCGGTACTTGCTCGAGTATGTTATTCTGCGCCTCACCACAAAAGTGAGGTCAGGAATGCCGATCAATCGACGTGAAGTGTGCTCCCTGCTGCCCTTGGCCATGCTCTCCAGCCTGGCGGCCGGCGCCGATACCAAGCTCACCTCCCATGCCTTTCCCTTCGCCAGCCTGACTGTGCACAAGGGCAAGGCGAGCGAAGCCCGCGCTATCGTGAAGGGCAAGACCCCCACCGGGGAAGAGGTCGAGGTCCATGAAACCGTTTTGAATCCGGGGGCCATGCCCCATGCGCCGCACCGGCATCAGCACAGCGAATTCTGGCTGATCCGTGAGGGAACGGTGGAGATCACGATCAACGGCCAGTCCACCCAGCTGGGCCCCGGATCGGCCGCCTTCGCCGCATCGAATGACGAGCACGGAATCAAAAATATCGGAAGCGAGCCGGCGTCCTATTTTGTGGTGGCCATCGGCCCTACGGCGTGATTTACCAGGCTGCGATTCGCTCCTTTTCCTCAGGAATTTAACGCTCCATTACGACGGCTGCGGAGCGCGCGGGGATCTGTAACCTTCCGATTGTGGGTCGAGCATCGGGCTGCTCGGGCGTGGCGACAAAGAGACTCCCGCAATTGGGCAACTCCACCGTGGCTGAAATCGATTTCTTGAACTCTTGATTCACGACCACAACCGATCTTTTTCCATCGGGCCTCACGAAAACGGTATACCGGTGGGAGCCATTGGAAACCACATTGGCGCCCAGGGTGTCGCGAAATTCGGCGTCCCAGAGCGCCGCCTTGTATTTGCGGCGCAGCGCGTCGATCTTCTGGCCATAAGCCAGAGTCAGCGGGAAGTCGGACAGGTGTCCCTTAAAATTGTAAGGTTCATAGCTGATAATGTAGCGATACAGCAATATGCGATTGAGCTGCTCCCGATCATCGAAGCCGTTGACCGCCACCATGATCGGGGCCTCCGGCGCTATATATCGTTCAATGGGCGTGGAGCTGCCCCGGAAATAGGAGACCGGATAATGCTGTACCAGCCAGTCCTGCGGCCCTTCACCGGCGAAAAGAAAATCTGGGTTGACTTTATCGGCGGCGGCGCGCAACTGCCTGGCAAGCGGGATGACGCCAGCATAGATATAACCAGGCGCACTATATCCATGCCCTGGAGCAAAATTGTATTTACCGGTCACAACGTTGCAGACTTCGTCATAGAGCCAGCCTGCGGCGCCGAGGCCCAGCAGCTTCTCAAATTCCCTGGTGGCGATGTCCCGATAAGCGGGGCTGAGAAAATCCATTACAGCAAAGCAGCGGCTGTTGATCCCGGCTAATTGCGTCGGCGTGTGATAACTGTAGCCGCTGTTCTGATAAGGAATGCCATAGGGGTCCGTCGTGGCATATTTATAGAGCTCATTCTTGTACCATTCGGTGGTCATGTCGGCCCAGGGGAACTTGCCAAATAAGATCACATTGACGCCCATAGCCTGAATTCGGGCGATCGCATCGTGCAGCTCCTGCCAGGTCCCGAGCCCCGGATCGGTGGATTGCGAAGGGTTCCCGCGGTCCTGACCGCCAAGGTTCCAGCCGACCAGTTGAATGGCCTTCACGCCGTTTCTGGCGCATTCCTCTCCATATTGGACGAGACTGGCATATGGAATGCGGAATTCTTCTTCTGGCGAATTGATCTGCAGTTGCTGCCAGGAATGCACATCTCTGGCCCAGGCAGGGAGGCGCGGCTCCCTGAACCAGGTTGCGCGCCATTGTTTGTAGAGGTCGATGCCGGCGTGCCAGTCCCCGCTGTAGCAGCGCAGGACGACGGGGACCAGGTTTTTTGTCAAATGCGGTTGAGCAAAGACGAAATGGCAGGCGCGGAACTCAAGATGGACCGGCACCCCGGAGATTTCATCCTGTTGCGGGACCTGGTGCGTCTCCACTTCATCGGAGCCAACGCTGGAGAGCGGCGCCAGATTGCTGATTACACCCGGATGCTGCTCGAACGTGTATTGCAGCAGATACGTGGAATCGGGATCGCGGGTCTCCACATAGAGCCCTTCCCGCGCGGACTGGATCAGGCAGAAAAGGCTGTGGCTTGAGTCGAGGGTCTTGGTCGGAAAGTCGACGCCCCAGTACCCCTTCTCGTTGGCGAAATGAGGATAAATTTCGCTGGATTCAAGATTATCGTAGCGCATGATTTTGGCGTGCATCGGGGTGTCGCGAGCGGGTGGATTCAGGTCTCCAAGGTAGGGGTAATCGATGGTCTCCACCACCAGCGGCGAATCGTTGATCAACGTGCCGTCAAAAGTAAGTGCGCCCTCCTGCAATGTCACCCTGGCGGTGAACGTCATGGGCAACACTCCGCCGTGCTCGCTGACAAGGTCTTTCCACTGCAGAAGCACCTCGCGGTCAGAAACCCTCTCGACCTTGGCGGCGCGCTGCTTCCGGCCCAGGACAAAATTGTCGCGGCGATGCGGCAAGGGCGCATGCAGCCGAAAAGAAACG
>CAYTQA010000122.1:0-8786 GCA_964439495.1 uncultured Terriglobales bacterium
TGCCGAAGGTGATGATCTGCGCGACCTGCTCCCGTCCATATTTGCGGGTGACATATTCGATCACCTCGCCGCGCCGGTTCATGCAGAAATCGATATCGATATCCGGCATGGAGACTCGTTCCGGATTGAGAAAACGCTCAAACAGAAGCTCGTTCTGCAACGGATCAATGTCCGTGATCTCCATTACATAAGAGACCAGCGAGCCGGCGGCTGAACCACGTCCTGGACCCACGGGAATATTGTTTTGCTTGGCGAAGCGGATGAAATCCCACACGATCAGGAAGTATCCTGAAAACTTCATCTGCTTGATGCATTCGATCTCGCGCGTGAGCCTCTGCTCGTATTCGCTGGTGGATTTCTTCAGCCTGCCCTCAAGCTGCAAACCGCGCATCTGCTCCATGCGCCGGGCGAACCCCTGCCGGCAGATGTGCTCGAAGTAGCTGTCGATGTTCTCGCCTTCAGGGACCTCAAACCGCGGAAATGGGTTCCCTACCTTCTCGATTTTTATGTTGCAGCGTTCGGCGATGGCCAGGGTGCGCGAGAGCACGGTGGGCGCGTCCTTGAAGAGACGCCCCATCTCGTCCGCGCTCTTTACGAAAAATTGATTGCCATCAAAGCGGAAGCGGTTCGCATCGTTGACCGAGGCCGCGGTCTGCACGCACAGCAGCACGTCATGGGCGTGGGCGTCTTCCTCGCAAAGATAGTGGCTGTCATTGGTCGCCACCATGGGAATGCCGGTCTCCCGCTCCAGGCGATAGAGATCGGCATGGATCTGCTTTTCCAGCGCGAGGCCCTGGTCCTGAATTTCAAGAAAGAAATTATCCTTGCCGAAGATCTCCCGGTAGGCGCCGGCCGCATTGCGCGCGTTTTCGTACCTGCCTTCCATCAGGTTTTCGCAGACTTCACCGGCCAGGCACCCGGAAAGTCCGATCAATCCTTTGGAATGTTCCGCCAGGAACTTCTTGCTTATGCGCGGCTTGTAATAGAAACCATGCAGCGACGCCTCGGAGGTGATCTTTACAAGGTTCCGGTATCCCTCTTCATTTTCCGCCAGCACCAGAAGGTGGTTGTAGGTATCGCCTTCGGGCGGCGCGCGATGGTCGTCTTTTTTGCAGACGTAAAGCTCGCAGCCGATGATGGGCTTTATTCCCTGGCTTTTCGCGGCATTATAGAAACTGACAGCGCCGAAGATATTGCCGTGGTCGGTCATGGCCACTGCCTTCTGTCCTATGGCAGAGACCCTCCCCACCAGCTTGTCTACGTCGCAAGCTCCGTCCAGAAGGGAATAATCCGTGTGTAGATGCAGATGAACAAATTCAGACATTTGGGCCTGTAATCTATTTTAATTTTAGTGGATTTTGGGAGGTTTACGTGAGCGGGAACTTGGTGGATGGCGGTGGAAAGGGTGGAAAAGCAGGACGAAATCACCGCTTTCGGAGAGCTGATTTCCGTCCACGGTGTTCTTCGCAATCTGAATCGGCGATTACCGCTTCTTCCCTGCCGTCTTCTTTCCCGTTTTAGTGGGCTTCGCTTTGGGCTCGGGCTTCGCCTTAGGCTTAGGATGAGGTGCTGCTTTCGGCTTCGGAGCCGGCTTGCTCTTTTTGGCCGGGGGCTCTGGCTTCCTGGCTGTCGGCTTCGGCGCCGGTTTCCCATCCGGCTTCGGAGCAGGTTTCGCATCCGGTTTTGCAGCGGGTTTCTTCTCTCCGCCTTTGGGGCCTTCGTCCTTGGCCGGTTTCGCAGGCGCCTGTTCCCCGATAACTGTTTTCACCAGCTTGCCCGCAACCGACGTTATTGCGGTGGCTGCGGCCTCGAGGACCTCTTTGCCCTTGGATTTTTCTTCCCTGACGGGCTTCTTTGTTTCTCCCGCCGCAGGCTTGGCGGGGGGCGCTTCCTGCTTCTCGGCAGGTTTCGCTTTGGCCTCCGCCTTCTTGCCGCGTCCGCGGCGCACCGGCGCCGGTGGAGCTACCGGTTCAGGCGGTGAGAAGGGTTGCAGGAACTTCCTGATTTCAGCTTCCGAGCGCAATTTGCCGTCCAGCATCATCAAAAACATCTGCTCGGTAAGTTTTGCGTAATCGGGAAGGTCGGGCGTAATGCGCATCTCCTGCATGATCGCGATCGGCATCTTCTGCCGGTATTGCGGCCATTTGGTAAGGAAATTCTTGATCTTCTGCCCGACCGCCTGGTTCCGCGTGGTTACGTCGAGAAAGAGAATGCTCTCCGGCCTGCCGCTCATCAGCAACTGCCATGTTTGCGACGGCGTGGCCGCTTCCTTGCCGGCAATCCGCTTGGCAAGGGCCTTTGCATCTTCCTCGAGATTCCGCCATTGCTCGACAAAGCCCTTATTCGGAATCAGGCGCTGGATGGCGAGGGTATCTTTTTCCGGCAAGCGGCTGGTAAGAAAGTGCATGATCGCGGCCGCAGGATCGGAACCGATGCCCATATCGGCAAGCTGCTGCTTGGTTTTCAATAAATCTGAAAGACCGGCCGCATCCACCTTCGCCGTCGTCCAGGCGGGATAAAGCACTTTAAGCCAATCTTCTTTTTCCAACGCCTTCATCACCGCAAGCGGATCATCTTCGTGCGCGATCTGCTCAATTTCATATCCGATGGCGCGGTTGGAAATGGCTTCAATGTAGTTGTTCTCTTTGGCGGCGTTATAGCGCGCCTGGGTACGCTCTTCCAGCGTCCAGTGGAAACGGGCGGCCAGGCGTGTAGCGCGAATCAGTCGCGACGGCTCTTCATAGAAGGCATAGTTGTGAAGGATACGCAGGACCTTGGCTTCCAGATCGGCAATGCCATTGAAGGGATCGAGCAGCAAGCCGCGCGATGCCGGATTCAAGGACAACGCCATGGCGTTCACGGTGAAATCACGACGCCGCAGGTCCTCATTGATGGTGGAAAAGGTAATTTCCGGCTTCGAAGGCTTGGGATAGCTCTCGCCGCGCGTCGCCGCCAATTCCACGCGGACGTTCCCCGAGAACAGGAGATGCATGGTGCGCAGCGTTTCGTCAGACCACTGGACGACCGCGCCCGCCTTCTCCAGGTCCTTCTGAAGCTTCAGGACGTTTCCCTGCACCGAAAAATCGAGGTCGCGAATGGAAAAGCCGCTGACGATGTCCCGGATGGTACCCCCGGACAGGTAGACGTTCATCTCATGGGCGCGCGCAACTTCCTGCACCACACTCGCAGCACGTTGCTGGTCCGGCGTGAGCCGGCTTTCCATCATATAAATGTAGTCGGCCATTCTGCTGTAGCGTTTGCTCCCCTGGCGGATGGTTCTCCGGTCCTGGACTCCATCAGGCCGGGCTGCTTAAACACGTAAGTGAAATAGCTACAACCACTTAGCAAAGAACGAATGCAGCTCGCGATAAACCCTAGACAATACCACAACGGTTAACATATTGGCTACATGCAGCTTAATATAAGGTACACAACTCAGAAACATGCGAAAATTCATAATTAGGCGCTTATGCCCTCGACCCACAAAAAAGTGATCGTTCGCAAGGTCGATCGTGACTCCATGAGCGGCTATGTCTCCCCGGCAAACTTTATCCTGAATGGCAAGCTGGAGCTCCTAAATACTTCTGGAAAAGTGGTTTATATGGACCTGGAAGAGATCAAGGGGGTCTACTTTGTCCGCGATTTTGGCGATTCCGAAAGCTTTGCCCGCAAGACCTTCACCACCCGTCCACGCACCGAGGGGCTGTGGGTGCGGATCCACTTTACCGATAACGAAGTCCTTGAAGGAATGATGCCGAACGATCTGACGCAAATAGCCCCGGAAGGCTTTCTGATCATTCCGCCGGACACCCGCTCGAATACCCAGAGGATCTTTGTTCCCCGCAGCGCCCTTCAGACCCTGACTGTGCTTGCCGTGATAGGCGGCGCTCAGGGCCGCCGGCGGCCACGCGCGGACGAGCAGCAGGTCCCGATGTTTGAAGAATAGCCCTCACCAGCTGCTGTATGGAGTGCCATCACTGCCCACCAGGCTGGAGCCGCTATGCACATCGGTGATGCCAGGCTCGGTCTGGTCAACGCTCTCGTAGACATCTTCCGATTGCGTCTGCCAGGTCTCCCGAGAGTTGGTAAATGGATCGACGGGGATCTGCTTGAGATAGCCGGCGGTAACCAAATCATCCAGCGACTGCGGGGCCTTCTCCTTATCGAGGGTGTAATTATCAATCTGTTCCCGCAGAGTAAATAAATCCTGCCGCAATACGGATTCCCGGGCGCGTACCACCGTCTGATGATAAATCGGGGCCGCGATGGCGACCAGGATGCTAATGATAAGGATCACAATCATCAGCTCCATCAGGGTAAACCCTGCCCCGGGGCGCGATTGCGCCCGATTGCCGGAACCAGATGAATGTCTGCGGATTTTTTTCATGGTTACCAATCCGAATATTTGGTCCCGTCGAGGGCCTTGCCCTCAGATTTGCTGTATACATCAAAAACGTTCTGCCCGCCCCAGGAATCGGAATCCGGATCGTCCTGGGTCGAGCGCATGCCCCATTCGTCTTTTCCGGTCATGGGATCGACGGGAATCCGGCGTAAAAACCGGACCTTCTTCCCCTGCACGTCCACTCCTTTTACCAGTGTGTCCAGATCGGGCGGATAGCCTTCGGTCCCAACCTTGATCTGAAAAGCTCCTCGATCGGCGGCATCTTTATAGCGATCGATAGCGTCGCGCATCTCCCATAAATCGCGGCGCAGCTCCCGTTCCTTCTCCCGCCGCACCCGCACCTTGGCAAGCGGGATGGCCGCGCCCGCCAGGATCCCCAGGATAGTGATCGCAATGATCAGCTCCAGCAGGGTCAACCCGCATTGGCTTCCGGAGCGTTGGCGTCGCGTGAGATGCATAATACCTATTTTAGCCTCTTCGCGAATATGACCCAGCTTCGCTAACGGGCGCTGATAGTCATCTGCGAGCCCAACACGGAGACAGGTTGCTGCGCGCTGTTTCTGGCCCCCGGCCGGGTAATGCTCAGGACCGAATCTCCCGGCGCCTTAGCCTGAAAGGTGATGGTAAAGACCGTCCCATCCCCGCTTACCCCCGCAGCGCCGGGTGGCCGCGTTGCCGAGACCACCAGGTTGCCATTGTCATCGCGATGCACGAGCGCCACCGGCTGTCCGTCGCGCGCGAGCAAATCTCCTGACGCAACGTTCACTACCTGAAGGTGCTGGGAATCGTACGCGATCTGCACCGGAACTGAATAGATATCGTTCCCGCCCGTCATATTGACGTTCACCGAGAAAGTTCCGCCCACGGAAGCCGTGACCACGGCGGGATCGAATTTTAGGGCCGCCACCGGGACCCCCTGGGTAGCCTGCGCCGGGGGTGGGGCCTGCACTCCTCCAACGGTCGAAGCTGGAGCGGCTGCGATAGCTCCCTGGGTAGACGTGCCCGGGAGCGCGACTCCATTCTGGGATGGAGTAAGCGCGCTGCGTGGCGAGGCCGGGGTGGTCCCTGTGGGAGCGCTGCCTGCCGGCTTCGCGGGTGCCAGTCCACGCCGCAAATCAATAGAGTTGCTGGTGCCGACATCGATCACGCGGGTATTGAAATCGTTGATATCAAACCCGCGCACGATATGCGGAATGAGAACGAATACGACTTCGTTCTCCGTACGATTCAGGGTTTGCTGTCCAAACAGATACTTCAGGATAGGAATCTGTCCCAGGCCGGGAATGCCGCTATAGGACTTGCTGTCCTGGTCTTCAAAGATGCCGCCCAGAAGATTGACCTCGCCTTCCTTGAGGCGAATGTCGTGCTCCACGGTACGTTGGCTGATGATCGGCTGGTCGATGCCGCCGATATTCGTGGTGCCGGTCTCAGAGGAGACGACCAGCGACACCTTCAACGAAACTTCACGATTAGCATGGACCCGTGGCGTGATATCGATATTGACGCCTACGTCCAGGTACTGGAATTGCGTATTGACCAGGGGATTGATTCCAATTCCGCCCACGCCCGACTGGAATGAACCAGTGGCAATGGGAATACGATTGCCGATCTTAAGCGTGGCCTTCTGCCCGTCGGAGGCCCTGATTTGCGGGTTCTGCAGCAGTTTGGTATTGGAATCCGACAGCAGGAAGGACAGTTGCGCCTGCGGAATGCTCACTGAGAAGTTGTTGGCATTCAGCTTCTTAAAAGTATTGAGAGTCAGGCCATTGTTGGTGCTGGAGGACGTGGCGCCGTTCGTCGTAGTTCCTGTGGTGCTGGTGGTGGAAGTAGTGGTCGCGGCATTAGGCGGTTGTAACTGTACGCTTACGCTTTGAGGCGGCTGCAAGCCCAGATTGCGCGTCCTGGTGCGGTCCACCTCCATGATGGCTACATCAACCACGACTTCGGGTTTGGCCTTGTCGAAGTCATCCACGATCTTCTCCGCCATGGCCACCTGGTCCGGCGTTCCGCGAACGATCACCGCGCCTTGCGAGGTGTTTTGCAGCACTCCGCGCAGATCGAGGATTTGCCGCAGGATCGTCGTAATGTCCTGCAAATCGCTGGGCTGGGAGTAATTGGAAAGGTAAAAAGTTTTGATGACGTTTTGTTCAAACTGCTTGCGCTTGGCGGGAGTGTCGGCGGCTACAAAGATGGTGTTATTGGTAATCGGGCGCCAAAAGGTCCCCGATTCCAGGGAGATCATATTGAACGCCCCTTCCAGGGTGACGCCATTCAGTTCCAGCACCGGAAGTTGACGGGGCTGAAAATCGGGGTCGAAAAGGATATTGATTCCGGCCAGCTTGCCAATCGTCTGATAGAAACGTTTCGTGTCACCGGAAAGACTTAAGGTGAGGGCACGGTCCTCGATGGGCGCAAGATCGACGGGACCCTGCGCCTGCTCGATACGCTGGCGCAGCATGTCCTCTTTAGGAGGATTCGCCTCCGCAGCGCCCGGGCCATTCTGGTTCCGGATCATCTCCTGGGTGCGCTGGACTTCCTGCTGGGCGCTGAAATTGGAAGGATCAATCTGTGCGGCCTTCTGGAATTCCGCTAACGCGCCTTGCAGATTTCCCGAGTCGCGTAGCTGCAACCCACTGTGGACATGCGCCGCCGCCGCCAGGAACCGCAGCCGCTCATACTTGACGCGATAACTCAACACCTCCGGCTTCTGGTCATAGGCCTGCTTATAAAATTCGTACGCAGCCTGATAATCCTGCCGGGCTTCTGCCTGGAGGCCTTTTTTATAAAGAGATTTTGGGGATTCACCGGAGGCGATTGGCGCAAAAAAAGTACACGCCAAAAGCGCCACCGCGACCCGGCTGAAAAGTCTCAATGCATCTCCTTGGGTGAATTCCTAACTTTTCTTCGCAACTGGTTAGACGTGTGCATTGGAGGTCTGTTACCAATCGCCTCTTCTTTTTGACTACAGCGTTTCGCGGTCACTGCAGCAGTACTCCCAAAGAAGCTGTGATTATAACATTGGAAAGCCCGGTTCGCGCCTCCCCCAATGAGCGTGTTACGATTCTCGTTTTGGCACTACTTTACATTCTTCACAATGTATTACTCACAATGTCACGACAGTCCTCACAACCGACCCGTCCCGAGAAACCCAGGAACGTCAAGCGCGATCCGGTCGCGGCGGGCGAGCGCGATGCCGCCGTGAACCGCGCCGCCAGCCATAACTATTTCCTGCTGGAAAAATATGAGGCCGGAGTTGCCCTCCGGGGCACAGAGGTAAAGTCGATCCGTTCAGGGCTGGCAAATCTGAAAGACTCCTATGGACTGATCAAGGATGGGGAAGCCTGGCTGCTGAATGCGCACATCGGTCCCTATGCGCACGGCAACATCTTCAACCATGATCCGGTACGGACGCGAAAGCTGCTGCTGCGCAAGGAAGAGTTACGCAAACTGGTGGGCAAAACACAGCAAAAGGGACTCACGCTGATACCCACGCGCCTTTATTTTCGCAATGGAAAAGTAAAATGTGAACTTGCGCTGGCCAAAGGCAAACAGAACTGGGACAAGCGCGAAACCGAACGCCGCAAGGACGCGGACCGCGAGGCCCGGGAGGCCATCGCCCGCAGCCGCAAATCATAATTGAATGGAAGGGAATTTATCTAAGGAACGCAATGAAAATTGATCTGCTCGCAGTAAAGGCCACCCAAGTTGAAACCGAATGCCTGGTCATCGTAGCCCTCGATCATGGCGAAAAGGAGAAATGTTCGGCCAGGATCGCCTCCGAAGACAAGGCTTTTGCGCAGGCCGCGGAGGAGCTCATCGCCTCCGGCGAATTGAGCGGCAAGCTGCTGGAAACAGCGATGCTTTATCGGCCGCAGGGCATAAAGGCCAAACGGGTGCTCATCGTGGGCGGCGGGAAGGCCGAGAAGTTTACCCCCAATGAGCTGCGCAAGATCGCAGGCACCGCGGTGCGGTATCTGAAACCCAAGGGGATTCGCAGCCTGGCAATCGGCATTCCGCAGGGGAGCCGCTTCCATGCGGATAATCTGGTGCGTGCCGCCGTGATTGGGGCCCTGGTCGGAAATTTCGATCCGGACACCTACAAAAGTGACCGCAAAGATCAGAGCATCCAGTCGCTTACGGTGGTAGCTGCGGAAGGGTCCGACAAAAAAGCCCTGGAAAGCGCGCTGGAGCAGGGACGCATCATCGGCGAATCGCAGAATTTTACCCGCGAACTGGTCAACGAGCCGAGTAACAAGCTGACTCCCACAATCCTTGGCGAACGCTCTCGCAAGATGGCAGCGGAAGTTGGGCTGGCTTGCGAGGTCATGGGCGCGGAAGATATAAAGCGCCTGAAAATGGGGGCCTTCTGGAGCGTCGCTCAAGG
>CAYTQA010000123.1:0-8725 GCA_964439495.1 uncultured Terriglobales bacterium
CGCAACATTGGCGGCGCTGAAATATTCGCCGCTCAGAAAATTGCGCCTGAAAGGAACCACTCCGTTTATTCTACAACAAAAATGCCGCCGCAGTGGTGCCCGCCTGCCCTGGGTGCGGTTGCCGAATTTTGTTGGCGGCTTCTCGGCTGTTCCTGCGAAAAGCAGGAAAGCGGCAACTCATAGAGGGCCGCCACGGAAACGTAAGGCCCACAAAAACCTGGCATAAATAATTTGAAAGAGGAGTACGCGTTAAAGATAAAGAGGAGAAGCGTCAAGCCGACGCTTCTCCTCGTCGGGAGAATGCCTGTTACTGCAACTCGAGGGTCAAAGCGGTGGTGTGCTGCAAACTGCCTGAGCTTGCGGTGATCGTCACCGTGTAGGCCGTTGCCGCCGGCGCCGTGGTTGTGGGAGTCGTGTTACTGGAAGACGTGGTGGTGGGGGTTGTGATATTGCCGGATCCGGGCAAATTCCCCGCTGCCCCGCATCCCGCCAGCACCACCACCATCAGGATTGCGAGCGACACGGCCAGCAACTTGCGCCTGCGGCGGAATGCCTGTCCCATCCCGACAAATACCGCTCCGAATGCCGGGAAGGTGATGGCATAAAGCCACGAGGAAGATGCGTTCACATGATTCAACGCATGGGTAGAGGCGGTGCTGATGGTCACGCTCACCGGCAGCGCGGTACTTTGCAGGGCCACGCTGGTCGGGCTGAAGCTGCAAGTTGCTCCTGCCGGCAACCCTGAGCAGGCCAGGGATATGGTGCCGCTGAAATTTCCCTGGGGAGTCAGATCGATGGTGACGTTCGCCGAGCTACCCGAAGCAACGGAAACGCTGGACTGGCTGGACGCAACCAAGAAGTCCGGGGGCGCCGTGCTACTGACTGTACCGCTGGCAGTGAAAGCCGCTGCGCTCGACATGTGGTTCACCATCGATGGCTTGCCCACTGCCTTCACATAGACCTGGTAAGTCCCGGTGGAAAAGCCAAACGGCGAAAGGTCCGCGCTGCCGGTCCCCGCGGGATAATCCCCGAGCGGCATCAAATTAGTCCCATCGGCGCTGATGAAGAGAGTGTAATGATCAATGGTGTTTTCGTTGCCGCTGATGGACCAGTTGACCGTCGATCCGCTGACGCTCGCATTGATGCTCACGCAATTGTCGATTCCAGTTTCGATTTCCGTGCCTTCCTCGTAGTCGTTCCAGGTCACGAGCTGCAGGCGCGGGAGCTGTCTGGTAGAAGAGTAGAATTTGCCGATCTCCGCCAGGGTTTGCAGCCAGGTCTGTCCACATTGCTGGTCCACGTAGCGATTGGCCGACCAGGCCGCCAGAACGTCATTAAAACCCTTGTATCCGGCGCCAAATGGCAATTCAGCGGAATACTGCTCGGCGGTCTGGTAAAAATCAGCCAGATATCCTGCTCCGATGAGGTCGGTGGAGGTCACGGTCTCCGGCTCTACCCATGAGAAGCCGCCACCGCTCTGGCTGAAGGTAAATGCCCCCGAATTCTGAAAGATGAAGATCGGGTTTCCCGGCAGGCTGGAGTGGACTGTGGCCCAATTCACCGGAAGACTCCCCACTCCAAAAAAGAAGACCACCGGATTGCCGTTCCATCGCATGTACGCGGACGAGCCTTCATAGGTGGTGTAGACATAGGTAAGATCATTGATGATCGCGGTGGTGCAGTCCGTGCAGCCCGACACCGCCCCTGCGTCCTCCATTACCGCAAATTCAAATTGACCGCCGCGCGATTCCGCTTCCGTCTTCACATACTGCGTGGTCGAGTCCTCGTAAGAACCTGGTCCATACCAGTCGACAATCATTCCGGAGATGCCGCGCGAGAGCATGTCAGTGACCTGGGCCTTCACCTGGGTCGGATCGGCAGACTTATACCCGACATTCATGTGCTGGTTGGCGCCAAACCACGGCATGAAGTGCGCATATACCTTGGTGGTTGCGCCAGGATAGAGCAGGCTCGAAATCGGCGCCTTGCTTACATTGCCGGCCCCAATGTTACCGTTCGTCTGGGTGGAAAAGCTGTTTGCCGCGCTGGTGTTGTTGCCGGTTTCGGCGCTCAGGGTAGTGGTGGGGACCAATACCGTCCCCGCGAACATGGATTGTAAGAATAAGAATATTGTGCAGGCGATGAATGATAGGGAACGCAAGCTTTGCCTCCAGAAGACCGGGAGCCTTGAGGAGGAACTCGTAATCCGTTCCCCATCTGTGCTCCTCTTTCGAAGTCTCTGGAGTGTATTGCAGCCTTAATCAATTATTATTACGTTGTTCACCTTAGCACAGAGTTACTAAGATTCTTACTACCACGCGAATTCTGGGCTGAGAAAATACTGCTTGTCTTAATGTAAATATTGCAAAATTATTGATTTGCATGGGAAGAAAAGAATTTGGCCGCCGGAGCGATAGGACTAAGGTAATGATGGCCTGATCCTTGATCCGGAGAGCTGCAGGCCTCAAACACATCGAATAAATTAGAGTATTAAGGTGGTCTAACGAGCAGGATAGCCGCCTCAAAAGGCGGAACAACCTTTTTCAGGATTTCTGGCTCTAACTAGGGATTCATCAATCCAGGAGTGGAAGGGGACCGATGTCAGCACAGACCAAAATGGAAACCACAGAAAAGATTCCGCTCGAAATCAGCACTGAGCTGCGCCGTCTGGCTCACGACCTTAGCAATTCCTTAGAGACAATCATGCAGGCCTCCTACCTTCTGGGGCAATCCAAGCTGGATGAAACTTCGCAGCGCTGGGCAGGATTGATCGATACAGCTACCCGGGACGCGGCGCGCATCAATCGTGAAATCCGCGACATCCTGAGGGCCCGCAGCAGCTAGACCGCGCGGTCTGGCGCTCCCCTTAAGCCGCGCGAGGATTGGAGGCGTTGCGCCTCCCGCGCAGGTAATCTTGGGCGCCGTGATAACCTTCCAGCGTCCCTACATCCATATACACCTCTCCGGCATACGTGCCGCGGACCGAGTTCCCGGCTGCGATAAAGGCATTCAATAAATGGCCGAGGTATTCGTCCTCGCGATGGCGTGACTCCCACAGCAGCTTCAGGGCGTGGAAGGCCGGACCGGTGGTGGTGACCGCGCCCCAGATCCAATGCGAACGCGCGTCCTGCTGCTTTACCTGCACCTCTTCAACAAAGCCCTGCGCATCGCACACCACCGCATCGAAGACCTCGGGATGATCGACCGGGAACAGCAACAGATCTACGTCCGCATTGTGGTCGGCCATGCTGGTCAGCGCGGAACGATAGCCATTTTCCGGGAACCAGATGGTGTCCGGGAGTCCCAGCAGGACCTGCTCGTGATTGCGGGCAAAGAGTTCTCCGCGAAAGAGGGCGTCGCACAGTCCTCTTGGTTTTTGCTGCACTACATAAAAGATCTCCGAGGCATAGTCTCTTTCGGCGAAGTACTTCATAAGATCGGTCTTCTCCGGCGAGATCACCATGCAAATCTGCTCCGCCCCGGCGGCGATCATGCGCTCCACCAGGTATTCGGCGACCGCCTTGGGCCGCTCCACTCCCTCCACCAGGCGCGAGCCCACGGGCAAAAGCTCCTTGGAACAGCCGAGCGGCTGGATCCTCTGTCCAGCGCCGGCGGCAGGAATAATCCCAATCATGCAACCTCTCCTTTCGCGGTCATCATCTCCGATTCGTTTAACGCCGAACTGCTTCTCGCGGCTTCGAGATAGCGAAGCAGCTCTTCCGCCCGCCGCTCTCCGGTATGTTCCGCGAGGGTGCGCTCCCGCGCCCGGGCCGCGATACGGGCCAGCTCTTCTTCCGGCAGGCGCAACGCTGAGACCACATCTTCCTCGCTGCGGACCACAAGCAGTTCAGCCCCGCTCCCATCGGTCTCAAAAAAAGTATTCAGGCCCTCAAACCAGTCGCTGACAATGGGAGCGCCACAGGCGGCAGCCTCGAAGAAGCGCCCCGAAGGGCAATATCCGGAGTTGGCCATTTCATCGCGGGTGATGTTCAGGGTGGCGCGTGAGGAGGAATAGAGCGCGGAGTGGTCCGAAGGCGTTACATGCTCGATATGGCGAACATTGCCGGGGAACTGCATCTCCCGCGGATATAAAGATCCCGCCAGCACAAAGCGCCCCTCGCTAAGACGGCGGGCGGGCGCAAGAAACAGCTCCTCCAGCTTTTGCTGACGGTCAGGGGCGTAGGTCCCCATATAGCTGAAGTCACAGCGAAACTCATCCTGGACAGGCACGCGAACATGGACATCGGGATCAACGCAGCCATACAGCGGACAGGCCCGCCGCGCTCCCCAGCGATGGACCAGCTCTTCCAGAATCCTGCCCCCGGTAAATGAAAGATAGCTGTCGAATGCGGGAATCTGCTCCGCGCGTATGTTATCCAGATCTCCATAAGAAAGATTGCGCAGGGTGATCGGGGTGTCGAGGTCGTAGAAGATTTTGGCCGGGCCGGCCAGATCCATGACCTCATCAATGATCCGCGCTCCCCCGGGACAATAACTGGCGCAGATCACGACGTCGGACTCCCCCGCGCAGGCGCGGGCCTGGGCGCGAACCTCCTCCCAATCCGGATAAAGGCGCAGCTCGCAAAAATCGCAGAGGGTGAAATCGCGCCGCGAGGCGTAGTAGGGTACGTCTTTTTCGAAAAAGGTGACATGATGGCCCTTGCGCTTCAGTGCGCGCAGGACCGCGCGGTAGGGGGTTGCGTGCCCATTGCCCCATGAAGAAGAAATGGTGAGCCCAAAGATGGTGATCTTCAAATTTGCGCTTTCTCCATCCGCCAGCACAGCCTGCAAGGGGCCAGGCAGCCCAGGCAAATCTTCATCATGCTCACCGCCAAAGTATGTGCTTTGAGATCCACTGACGGCCTTTCAATGTACTTACCTTTGAGATGGCCTGAAAAGGAGAACTCGTTGGCCGCAAAAACAAGGGCTTCGGCGGTTTTTCAGAAAAAAGCTTAATTTCGCCGTTGCGGACGCAGCAGGGCTTCCAACTTTCGCGCTATCTCCGGCTCTTGGGCGGTGTTATCGATCACCAGGTCCGCGCAAAAAGCCTCCGGCAGCGCAAAAGCCGGGTCCTTCAAAAAAACAACTTTTGCTCTCGGATTTTTGGCGGAAACTCGCCTGCAAAAGTCCGCGGCGCGCTGCTGATCACTGTCCGTGTCCACCATGATGTAATCGAAGTTGTTGTGTTGCATCCGGGCCTTCGCCTCCTCCAGGCTGGCCGCCCGGAAGATGACAAAATCCAACTCATACATGGAAAGAAAGTTGAGCCGGCTTACTCCATCCTCAACCACCAGGATAAATTTTCTTAGGCCTGCCATTGAGTTACCCTCCTTGGCGCCGCAAGCAAAACAGGCCATCTATGCTTCACCCCTGCCATCTTCCAGGCAGAATCCTTGTTGGATATAACAGGAGTGGATCTGGATCAGGATTCCAGCGCGGCCTGCATGGTGATCTTCGTATTCAGCAATCGCGAGATCGGACAATTCTTTTTGGCTTCTTCCGCCGCCTTCTGAAATGCCGCCTTGTCCCCTCCGGGAATTTTCGCTTTTACATCCAGGTGAATAGCGGTCACGGTAAAGCCCGCCTCGGTTTTTTCCATGGTGAGCGTGGCCTTGGTATCGATGGATTGGGCAGTCATGCCGGCATTGCCTAACTGTCCGCTGAACGCCATGGAAAAGCATCCCGCATGGGCCGCCGCCACCAGCTCTTCCGGATTCGTGCCCATGCCATTTTCAAACCTCGTGCTGAAGGAGTATTGCGTCTGCGAGAGGACTCCGCTGGCGGTTGAGATGCTTCCCTTGCCGTCCTTCAGGCCGCCCTTCCACTGTGCCGTCGCCGTACGTTGCATGAGAATTGCTCCTTCAGTTCCTGGATAAGATGATCCTAACAAAAATCGCGCCGCCCGTTTGGAAACAGCGGGAACACGCAATCCGATAGATGCAAGACTGCAATCTGCGGAACAGATCGGTGAGGGAAGTTAGTAGAAATCAGCGCAGCTCAAATAGAAGCCGCACGTCTTGCAGACCAGCTTGCAGCGCGATTCGCGCAGCTTTGCCGAGCAGTTCGGGCAATAGGTGGAGACGTCCTGGCTTGCACGTTCCTGCTCCGCAAGCTGGGGTGCTGGAACCACCTGGTCGCGTGCATTGCCGCTATTGCTGGAAGGGGCCATCGGCGTTTTATATCACATGAGGACCTGCCCCGAGCTGCTTCTGCTGTTGGCAGGAGGGTTTCTTTTTCCGCTCCAGCGATTGACCGGCCCTCTCGAACTCGGGATAATTTGTCTTGCGAGGTGCACTGTGGGAAATCCCAATTTTGCAAATGCCGGCCGCAAGATCGATGAAGCGGCCAGTCAGGTGGAGACGGAGTTGAAGCGGATCGTGAAACATCTGAACGACGAGGTTGTGCCAAAAATCCGCACGCATGGTTCTCAGGCTTTGCGTGTTGCAGCCGAGCAGCTCTCGCGTCTGGCCGATACCATGGACGACAAGAAAAAGAACCCCTCCGGAGAAAGCGCGCGGTGAGGCGGAAATTTGCTCTTCCCTGCTCGCTGCTCTCCATCCTGCTGCTCGCAGGCTGCGGAGGCAAAAAGCAGGTAAAACTCAGTCCACCACCAACTCCGGGGCCATCGCAGGAGAGCGGGATAGCTGCGGACCACGACGCCGAAGCGCCGGCGAGACAGCGCGGGACCCGGCCCTCTGCGCACGTTCTTTATTCCGAGGTGGGGACCGCAAGCTGGTATGGGCCTCCCTATAACAATCGCCGCGGCGCGAATGGTCAGATCTATGACATGAATGCCATGACCGCCGCCCACAAGACCCTGCCTTTGAATTCTGTGGTGCGCGTGACTAATCTAAAGACGGGCAAGTCGGTAGTGGTGCGTATCACCGACCGCGGTCCTTTTATCGGAGACCGCATCCTCGATCTCTCGCTGGCCGCGGCCAGGGCGTTGGATGTATGGCGCGCCGGAACAGCCAGGGTCAGGCTTGAGGTTTTGGAAGCGCCGGCCCCAATCGAAACCGGCGGGCGCTGGGCGGTCCAGATCGGCGCGTTTCACAATGCGGCTGCGGCTTCACGGATGAGATCGCTGCTGCTTCGCCGCTATCGCAGCGCCAATGTGCTGCAATTTGCCGGTCCCACCGGCGAGTGGGTCCGCGTGCGCGTGCCTCAGGATGAGAAGAGCAGGGCCCAGGAGATCGCCCGGAATACCGCAACTCCGGAAGGCTCAATCTTTTTGGTCCGGCTCGATTAGTTGCATCGAAGAAAGTGAAAGCCATGCCCGATAACAGTTGTCTTTTCTGTCGCATCATTGCCGGCGAGGTCCCCTCACGGAAGATTTATGAGGATGACCGGACATTCGCCTTTGAAGACGTCAAGCCGCAGGCGCCTACTCATGTGCTGATCGTTCCGAAAAAACATATTCGGGGCTTGAAGGAGGCCGGGGATGAAGACGCTGAGATACTTGGCTACTGCCAATTAGTGGCGGCGAGGATCGCCCGCGATCGCAAGATCGAGAATGGATATCGAACGGTTTATAACGTTGGACCGGGAGCCGGCCAATCCGTCTTCCACCTTCACCTGCATCTGCTCGGCGGCAGGGACCTGGGCTGGCCACCGGGATAAGCAGCTTTCAAAAGCCTCTGCTTACATTCCCTCGGAACTGGCGAGCTGCTCGCCTCCGGAGTGTCTGCGCAACAGTCCGGGAAGGTTCTGCGAAAAAGCCGACCGGGGCACGACCATATCGCATCCCGCTTCCTGCGCCTTTAACTTCAGGTCGCCCTGAATATGGGAGAGAAAGCCGACAATTGAGGTGCCCTTCTTGAGCTTGTTCTTGAGCTTCGGGATGGTGGTCAAGGGCTTGGCATTCACATTATTCAGATCGAAGATGATCAGGGCCGGCTTTTCTTCCTCACTCACAATCCGGTCGATCGTCTCCTTGTCCGCCTTGGCGAACTCCACCTTCGCGCCCAGCTTGCGCGCGACCTCCTGGATCTTGGCCAGGAAGAACAGGTCCTCCACAAAGCAAATAATCTTCCGGGAGTCTTCCGCAACCGGCGCAAAGTCGGGTTCCACGTTATGGGAGTGCGGAGCGCCGGGGGAACGATACCTTCCATTTCCCATCGCGCCGTTCATATTTCCATTCGCGTTGCGATAGCTGTGGTCCATGGGACCGACAAACGGGGTCGCGCCTCGCCCCGGACCACGGCGTCCCCTGGGCCCCGCGGAAGCGCCGCCGCGGCGGTTCTGCTGCTGATTTTTACGGTGATCGAACTGCCCCCGCGAGCGGTTATTGCTCTGCCCCTGGCCTTGGCCCTGTGCCCCGTTTTGAGGCCGGGCATTTTGCTGGCCGGCGGGTGCTCCCTTGCGCCCCTTGCGGCGACGGCGGCGGTTAAAGCGATTGCCGCCAGGGCCAGATGGGCCCGAGGGGTTGGATTGATTCGGCTGGTTCGGTTCGTTCGCGTCGTTTTGGGACTCTGGCTGATTTGTTCCTGTATCCATGCAGTACTCTTGAAAGCGCGCGGACCGGCTTTGGTCCAGGAATGGAAGACTACCGTCGCGCGTTCTGAAATCGGTCTTGAATCTAATTCGTCGTCATTGGTGAATATGGCAAACGTTTTAAAGCCGGAAATTTATTTTCGGAAGAAAAAACCATTTCGCTTGTGATCGCTTGCACGAGGAGCCGCTCGGGCGAGCGGACGTCCTTGACGATGATCGTCTCGGCGTACTT
>CAYTQA010000124.1:0-5841 GCA_964439495.1 uncultured Terriglobales bacterium
GGAAACCGTGCGCAAAGGGAATTGCTCCCCTCCAGCACTGGCGGTCGAGACTTTTCTCAAAGAACTCTGTATTTTTGATGATGCCAACGCCAATAAGATTATATCTTTTTATAAGGACGCGCGCCGCCCGGCCGGGAGCACTTAAGTTCCTGAATCGGCGGCAGGTTGATTGACATCCAAACTTTCTGTTCTAACCGCAATTTTCAGGAGAGCCATTTAGTGCAAGCGGACTGTTTCTCGTTCGACGCCATTCCGGGGAGCAGCAGGCTCTTCCTTGATTATCTTCAGTCCTTTCCCCAGGTCAGCAGGTTTTACGCCGCATCGCCGATCGCCATCCCGAATGCAATAGGCAGCCTTCCCTCGGCGCCATCCTCGCCAGAGCTTCGGGCGGAGGTCGCGGACGTCCTGATGGAGCAGAACCGCCGCTGGGGGCCATCGCCGGCAACACTGGCCAACATCGAGCGTCTGCGCCAAGGCGCGAGGGCGGTCGTGACCGGGCAGCAGGTCGTCCTTTTTGGCGGACCGGCTTACGTCCTTTATAAGGCGCTTACCGCAATCAAATTGGCGGAGCTGGCCCGGCGGCAGGGAAGGGAGTGCGTCCCGGTTTTCTGGATGGCGACCGAGGACCACGATCTTGCCGAGGTGAATCACGTTACGCTTCCGGGGTCGGGCGGCACGTTGCAACGGCTTACTACAGCCTCACGCGGAGGTGACGATGCACCGGTGGGCGCGATCCCCCTGGATCACGATCTTGAGGATCTGCTCGGAAATCTCAAACAGGGTCTGGGCGAAGACAACGAGATTTATAAAGCCCTCCAGGCCAGCTACCAGCCGGGGAACACCTTTACCGATACCTTCGCCCAACTGCTCACGCGCATCTTCGGCGAATTCGGGCTGGTCCTGGTCGATCCCTCCCACCCTCGCCTCCATCGGGCTTCGGCTGCTCTTTACATAAAGGTAGTTGCCGAATCCGCCAGTCTCAATCAGGCTCTGCTGGATCGCAACCGCGAGCTTGAGGCCGCCGGCTATCATGCCCAGGTTAAGGTCACGGAGAGCACCAGCCTGCTGTTCGCGTTACGGAATGGGGCGCGCATTCCCATCCATCGAGATGGGGAGGGCTTCCGGATCGCCGGCCAGCCGCTTTCCGCGAGTGAGTTGCAGCGCCAGATCGCCGATTCTCCCGAGAGCTTCAGTCCCAACGCGCTGTTGCGGCCGGTCGTGCAGGACCATCTATTTGCCACGCTGGCCTATGTTGGCGGTCCGGCGGAGATTGCATATCTGGCCCAATCGCAGGTCCTTTATGAGCGCCTGCTTGGGCGCGTGACCCCGGTGATGCCGCGGCTCTCGGCTACCCTGATCGAGCCCCGGATCCAGCAATGGCTCGCAAAATACCATTTGCACTTTGCAGACGTGATGCGCTCGCCCAGCGATTTGCGCATGGTGCCGGCGAAAAGCAGCATGCCGCCCGAACTCCAGCAGCGCTTTACGGAATCACAGGAGAAGCTTGAAGCCGCGCTGGTCCCTTTGCAGCAGGCGCTGCGGCAGTTGGATTCGACCATTGCCGATGCGGCGGAGACCGCCTCACGCAAGATGCACTACCAGCTCGACCATTTAAAGGCGCTCGCCTCCCGCGCCGAGATGCGCCGCAATGCCGAGATCGAGCGCCATGCCCAGGCGCTCTGGTCGTCTCTGTACCCGGAGAATGGACTGCAGGAGCGCGCTATCGGCGGCGTCTACTTCCTCGCGAAATATGGGGCCGCCCTGCTTCAGCAGCTCTATGAGCAGGTGCGTCCGGAATGCATGAACCACCTGCTGATCACGCTATGAGCCATCTCATCCGGTCTGGGCAGGTCCCGCGGCAAGATTGGCCATAGAAATGGACCGGGGCTTTCACGTATCATCTTTACATTATGGCCAAGGCGAAGCTCGAAGCGTTTGAAGTAGGTTGTCCGTGCTGCGGGGCCACGATCAAGGTCGATCCCGAGGCCCGTGCCGTTCTGGCGCATACACCGCCGGTGCGTCCCAAGACCTTCAATGATTTTGAAGAGGCGGCGCGCGCCATGCGCGAGCAGGAAGGCCGCAAGGAATCGCTCTTCCGCCAGGCCGTTGACGCCGAAAAGAACAAGGCCGATCTTTTGGAACGCAAATTTCAGGAGGCGGTCAAGCGCGCCAAGGAGACTCCGGACAAGGGCCGGCCCGTGCGCGACTTCGATCTGGATTAACCGCGCGCAGTTTTCCGGCGGAAATTCGCTGGATTTCTCCAAAAATTCACATTGCCATAGCAGCGGCTCTGCATCCACTCTGCATCTATCTATTTAACTATTATGGCTGGTACCAGGAAGAAGCGCCCTTTATTGCTGGGTCATCGCGGAGCAGCGAAATACGCCCCGGAAAATACCATGGAAGCCTTCGACCTGGCGCTCAAGCACGGCTGCGATGGCTTTGAATTCGATGTTCGCTACACCTCGGATGCGCACACCGTACTGTGTCACGATCCGTATTTGAACGGCCTTGAGGTGGTACGAACTTCCTATGATGACTTGTGCCGCTCGGTACCGCCGCGCCCACTGGCCGAGCTGCGCAGCTCCCATGCGGTGAGCAGCGCCGTCAGTTCGGCGGCCATGCTCTCACCCGAACCCCGGCTGCCGTCCCTCGAAGATGTGATTCGAAGCTTTGCCGATACCGCCTTTCTCGATATTGAACTCAAGATCGCCGGCGACATCCAACGCTGGCTTCCTCTGCTGCGCCGCACCACAATGCGCCGCGGATATGTGATCTCTTCCTTTTTTCCCGATGTCCTGCTGGCGGTGCATGAGAGTGACCGCGATCTCCCTCTCGCGTTGATTGTGGGCACCAGGGAAGGAGAGGAGCTGGGCAATTGGCGGGAGCTTCCCATCTCCACCCTTATCCTCAACTCCCGGATGGTAGTATCGGAGTTAGTGGACGAAGCCCATGCCGCGGGGAAGCAGCTTTTTGTATGGACCGTCAACCAGAAGGAAGAGATGCTGGAGCTGGCCGCCATGGGCGTGGATGGGATCATTTCCGACGATACCCAGTTACTGTGCTCGACCCTCAAGCAGGATTGATTCGTATCAGCGGATATTGCGGAAAGCCTGATTTCGACTTCCGTCTGCTACTCTTGTACTTGAGCAACGCATGTCGGCCATTACGGATTGCCACGTTCACATTCAGCCGGTGGAGATGTTCAGGCCGGCCGCGCTTGAAACCATGAAGCGCAAGCGCGCCAACTTCGATCAGGTAGTGGAGTTTTGCCGCTCGCCCCGGGCCTTTCTGAAGCACCTGGACGAAGCCGGGATCGAACGCGCCGTGCTCATCAACTATGTTGCTCCGGAGCTGATGGGCTTCACCCCCGCCGTGAATGAGTTTGTCGCCAACTATGTGAAGGAATATCCCAGGCGGCTGCTGCCATGCGGCAGTGTGGATCCGCGCCATACCTCCGATGCCCAGCGGGACATGGAACACATTGCGCGCCTCGGGATACGCATGATCAAAGTGCATCCGCCCCACCAGATGCTCTTTCCCAACGACTATGTGAACGGGATGAAGGAGCTGGAGATCATCTATCGTGTGGCCGAGCAACATGGGATCCCGGTCATGATCCACACCGGGACCTCCATTTTCCCCGGCGCTCGCAACAAGTATGGCGATCCGATTTATGTGGACGACGTGGCGGTGGATTTTCCCCGGCTCAAAATCCTTTTAGCGCACGGCGGCCGCCCACTGTGGATGGAGACCGCATTCTTTCTGGTGCGGCGGCATCGAAATGTTTATCTCGATACCAGCGGAATCCCTCCGAAATCGCTGCTTCAATATTTTCCGCGGCTTGAGGAGATTGCCGACAAGACTTTGTTTGGAACAGATTGGCCCGGTCCCGGTGTGCCCGAGATCAGGAAGAACCTCGAAGACTTCCGCGCGCTGCCGCTCTCTCCCAAGGCGAAGGAGCGCATCTTAAGCGGGACCGCGCTCAGCATCTGGCCGGCGTGATCTTCAGCCGACCGAAACTAGTGTTCATCGCGCGCTCATGGTTTCGAGCTCGGGCATTTGCGTGCGGTACCAATCCACGGTCTGGCGGAGTCCATCTTCAAAATTGACATGGGGCACGTATCCCAATGCCTCACGCGCCTTGCGAATGTCCGCCAGGGAATGCTTAATGTCGCCCGAGCGCGGCTCATTATAGGCCGGCTTGCCTGAATATCCGGTGAGCTTCTTCAGGATTTCAAAGGTCTGATTCAAGCTGAAGCGGCTGCCGGTTGCGACATTGAAAACTTTCCCCGCGACCTTTGCCGCCGGCGCGGTTGCGGCCAGCAGATTGGCCGAGACCGCGTTATCAATGTAAGTGAAGTCGCGGCTCTGCTCGCCATCGCCGTGGATGACTGGCTGTTTCCCCTGAAGCATCAGGGTAATAAATTTCGCCAGCACCCCGGAGTAAGGGCTGTCCGCCGCCTGCCGCGGCCCGAAGATGTTGAAATAGCGCAGCGATACGGTTTCCATTCCATAAACGCTGTGAAACGAGTTCATATAAAGCTCACCGGTCAGCTTCTGCACCGCATAAGGAGAGATCGGGCTTGATGGCATCTCCTCATGCTTGGGAAGGGTGGGTGTATCGCCATAGGCGGAGGAGGAGGCGGCATATACGACGCGCCTTACATGGGCCTCGCGCGCGGCCAGCAATAAATTCAGCGTCCCATTAATGTTGGCATTATGGCTCGTCAGCGGATCGGCAACCGACTTGGGGACCGAGGGAAGCGCCGCCTGATGAAGAATATAATCCACACCCGCACAAGCCTCGCGCAGCGCCGGCCCATCCAGCAGATCGACCTCGCGAAAGTCGATTTGGGATTCAAGCCCGGCAAGGTTCTCTCGCTTTCCGGTGGAAAAATTGTCGATGCCGCGGACCCGCTCTCCGCGCTCCAGCAGCGCTCGTGTCAGATTCGAGCCAATGAATCCGGCAGCGCCGGTAATCAGGTATGTCGCCATGCAGTTATCCTAGCAGAGTGATTCGTACGCTTTACCGGGGTACCGGGATGGAGCATCCTGTAAAGATGAAGTATCAAAGATGCTGGTTGTATGTCACACGCTGGCCAGCTCTTCTTCAAGGAGCTGTTTATTGTAGAGTTCGGCGTAGTAACCATTCCGGGTAAGAAGCTCCTGATGTGTCCCCAGCTCGACGATCTTGCCTCCGTGGAGGACGGCAATCTGGTCCGCATCCTTTACGGTTGAGACGCGGTGCGAGATGAAGATGGTAGTCCGTCCCTTCATGATTTCGCGCAGATGATGGAGGATGCGCTCCTCGGTATAGGTGTCCACGCTGGAAAGAGCATCGTCCAGCACCAGGATGCGGGGATCGCGGATAATGGCGCGCGCAATCGCGGTGCGCTGTTTCTGTCCGCCGGAGAGGGTGATGCCACGCTCGCCCACCATGGTCTCATACTGCAGAGGAAAGCCCTCGATATCTCCGGCAATGTTGGCCGCCTCGGCGGCCGCCCGCACCTCATGGAGACTCGCAGTCTCCACGCCAAAAGCGATGTTTTCCCGGATGGTGTCGCTGAAAAGAAAGGTCTCCTGAGGAACAAACCCGATGTTCCTGCGCAGTGCCTCCAGCGGGTATTCGCGCACCGGGCGGCCATCAATCAGCACGCTGCCGGAAGCAGCATTGTAAATTCGCGGAATCAGGCTTACCAGCGTGCTCTTACCTGAACCCGTGGGGCCGACAATCGCCAGGCTGCTGCCCGCCGGGACCTTCAGATTGATATTCCGCAAGACAGGCGTGCCATTGCCTTGTTCGTAGGCGAAGCTCAGATTGCGGAATTCGATATCCCC
>CAYTQA010000124.1:5851-8713 GCA_964439495.1 uncultured Terriglobales bacterium
CTTCCACGCCGCGGAGGTCTGGAGCGACCTCCGCATCGGTGATCGCCGGTTTCTCGATCAGAAGCTGGTTGATGCGCGCCATGGAAGCGGTGCCGCGCTGGAAAAGATTGATGACCCATCCCAGGGCAATTACCGGCCAGGTGAGCTGCACCATATAAGTGTTGTAGGCGACGAAATCGCCAACGCTCATGCGATGCAGCAACACCTCGCGTCCGCCCAGCCACAGCACCAGGATGATAGCCAGGCCGAGCAGAGCTTCCAGCGTGGGCCATAGCATTCCCATCAGCCGGACGAGGGTGAGGCTGCGCGCAATGTACTCGCGATTGGATTCCTCGAAGAGCTCGATCTCCGCTTCTTCCTGCGCATAGGCGCGGACCACGCGCACCCCGGAAAAATTTTCCTGGGCGCGGGCGGAGATATCGGAGAAGGTCGCCTGAATTCTCTCGAAGCGCTCATGGATCCTGCGCCCAAAGTACTGGACCAGAATGCTGGCGACGGGCAGTGGCAGAAAGGCAAAAAGCGTGAGGCGCGGGCTGATCCGTAACATGAACAGGAGAGCCCCCGCGGTGAAGACCAGCGTATTGGCGGTATACATGATCGCCGGTCCCAGCAACATGCGGACGGCATTCAAATCATTGGTGGCGCGGGCCATGATGTCGCCGGTGCGCGTGCGCTGGTAAAAGGCATGAGGGAGTTGCTCGAGATGCGTGAACAGGTCGTTGCGCAGGTCAAACTCGATCTCGCGCGAGATGCCAATCAATATCCAGCGGGTAAGGAATTGAAAGATGCCCTTGGTGAATGCAATCGCGAGCAGCGCCAGCGAATAGATAAATATCTTGTGGCGGGTGACGCCGTGGTTGAGGTCGTCGATGGCGACCCGGATCACCTGGGGGAAGAGGATCCAGATCCCGTTATTGCACAGGACGTAAATCCCGCCCCAGAAAAATTCCTTGCGGTATTTCAGCAGGTACGGTTTGAGAGGCTTCAGATTGCCAAGCATGGAATACCCTGATCTTATCGCAATCGCGGAAGTCCCATTAAGTCGGGACTTTCAGAATGAGGTATCCGCCGAAAAGTCCGAAGATCAGATCGGGCGTCCAGGCGGCCAGAATGGCCGGCAATTGATTTACGTCGCCCATGGCCTCAAAGAGTCCGGAGACCATCCAGTAGGCAACGGCCAGCGAGATGGCGAGGGCAACTCCGGTCAGCGCGCCTCGCCGGCCGGCCGAGACTGCAAAGGGGATGGCCAGCAGCGTCATAACCAGAGTGATCAGCGGAAAGGCGAGCTTCTTCTGCAATTGCACCCGAAGCCGCAGTACGTCAAAGCCGCTCTGCTGAAGGTCGTGGATATACCGCCGCAGCTCTCCAAAACTCATCTCCGAAGACTGCTTTACCTCTTTTTTAAAGTACTGCGGGTTTTCGTTCAGCTCTTCAAAGGTGGCGACCTCAAAGATGTGAAAGTCTTCAATGGCGTCCCCGTGGAAGCTGCGCGACCATCCTTGCTCAAAGACCCACTTATTCAGCTCCCGCTCCCAATGGACGCGGGTGGCATAGATGCGCTTCTTCACCTCGAAAGAACCGGGGGTGAATTCGAAGACCGAGACCTTGGCAAATTGGTTTCGATCCGGGTCGAAGAACGAATAGTAGTAAATGGAGTCGTGCTCGCCAAATATCCACTTCCGATCCGGACGCAGGTAGGTCTGGGCCGGCTTGCCTTTTATAGTGTTGCGCAACGCGTCCTGGCGCTTATTCGCATAGGGAAGATAGAGCTGGTCGAAGAGGAAGAGCGCAACCGAGACCACGCAGGCAATCACCACGATCGGTATCACTGCGCGATAGATGCTGATGCCGGTGGCTTTCATCGCTGTAAGCTCGTTGGATTTTTGCAGCAGTCCAAAGGTCACCAGGACCGCCACCAGGACGCTGAGCGGGGCCATCAGGTACACCATCGAAGGCACCACATTAAGCAGGTATTCCCCCACCGTGACCACCGGCACGCGGTTCTTGATGATGTCCCCAAGCAACTCGAAAAAAGTGAAGACCAAAGTAAGGACAATGAAGGTAGCCAGGACCATTCCCAAATAGGTGACGAATTCGCCCAGGATATAGTTGTCGAGTATCTGGGGAAAGCGGAAGTTGAATAAGCCAAGATCCAGGCCCCTGCTTTTTGCCGGCGCCTCCGTCCAGCGCCGCTTCTTAAAGTATTCCTTTAAAGAGTTCCAGAGCGTGCGCACGGAGACGATCTCGATGCTGGAGCGGTCCACGTGACGGATGAGCACAATTCCTGCGAAGGCAAAAAGAAAATTCGCGCTCCATACCCCAAGCCATACAGGGAGCTTGCCTTGGCGGGCAAGGGCCAGGCCGGTGGTCGAGCTGAAGTAATAAAGGAAGACGAGGAGGATGGTCAAAACAAAGCCGGTGGATTTGCCGCCTTTTTTGGATGACATTCCCAGCGGAATCCCGATGAGGGCCAGCACCAGGCAGGCGCTGGCGTAAGCGAAGCGGCGGTGAAATTCAATCCAATACCAGCGCGATTTTAGTCCATTGGAATGCTGCGCCCGGTAGAAGAGATCGGAGGTCTTCAGCTCCGCAGTGGGGACCAGCTCCGGATTTACGACGGTGTCCGCGGCGGGAAGTTGGATCGGGATATCGGTCTGATCGAAGGAGCTGACCGTATATTGATCGACATTTTTGGGTACCATCTCCTGCTGGGAACCGTCCTTGAGGTGAAGGCGCAGGGTCGATTTGTCCTGGTTGGTGACAATGGCGGAGCGTGCCACCGTGATTTTCGGGGCCGCGGGATTGCTGATGTCCGCCAGAAAAACGTTCCTCCACAGAGAAGCCCTGCTCATGGGCTGCGCG
>CAYTQA010000125.1:0-8670 GCA_964439495.1 uncultured Terriglobales bacterium
ACTGATCAAGCCGGAGAAGATGAGCTTCGCGCGCTTCTCCACCGACGATACCTCCGGCAAAATGCGGGGCTATGTGGGCGAGGGCAGGTTTACGGATGATTCCCTGAACACCTTCGGCGGCGCCGGAGTTGTCGAGATCCCAAAGATGCAGAAGTTGCTGCGCTACGTCTGCGAGCAGGGCTTCGAGCACCATGTCGCCGCGAATCTATCTACTGTGGCCTCGGCGGTTCATGAGGCGACCACGCGCTATCTCGGGTGGGAGATGTACTGGCACGCAAACGGTCCTGGAGCGAGCTAATGGCAATTGTGGCGGGAGTTGATTTTGGGACCCTGAGCGTCCGCGTCTCCATCGTGGACAGCGAGCGGGGGCTGTTGGATTCCGCCGTCGCCGAATATCCGCTGCACCGCAAGCGCGAAGATCCGGAATATGCGACCCAATCGCATGAAGACCATATGCTTGCGCTGGCCTCGGCCACCCGCGAAGCCGTGAAAAAGGCCGGAATCTCCGGAGATCAGGTGGAGGCGATTGCGCTCGATACCACCGGTTCCTCGGTGATTCCGGTGGGCAAGGGCCTGAAGCCGCTGGGCGAATACTACTTGTGGTGCGATCATCGCGCCAAGGGCGAAGCCGCGGAGATCACGGAAGCCGCCCATCGCGAAGGGCTCGAAGCCATCCAGTGGTGTGGTGGGGTCTATTCGTCGGAGTGGGGATTTTCCAAGCTGTTGCATTGGCTCCGCCATAATCCATCGAAGCGTTCCGAGTTTGTCTCTGCCTTCGAGCACTGTGACATGGTGGCGGCCACGCTTTGCGGCATTACCGATCCCGCGAAGGTGAAACGCAGCGTATGCGCCATGGGACACAAATGGTTATGGAATGCAGCGCTCGGTGGATTGCCTCCCGAGGATTTTCTGGTAAAGATCGATCCTTTGCTGGCTGGGGTCCGCGAGAAGCTGGATGGAGAGTATGCCACCTCCGATAAGATTGCCGGCACTCTCTCGCCCCATTGGGCGGAGAAGCTCGGCCTCAAGGCCAGCATTCCGATTCCGGTGGGCGCCTTCGACGCGCATTGGGACGCCATCGGGGCAGGCTGCCGAACCGACGATATGGTGAACGTGATCGGCACCTCAACCTGCATCATCGGAATTACGCCCTCGGTGAACCTGGTCCCTGGTGTGTGCGGAGTGGTTCAGGGGAGCGTGCATCCGGGCAGGACTGGGATCGAGGCAGGGCTCTCCGCCGTCGGAGACATTTTCAATGCCATCGCGACTCGGGCCGGTACCGACGTACGGAGCCTGAGCAAGGGACTGGAGAATTATGCCGCCGGACAAACCGGGTTGCTCCGGCTGACCTGGGACAATGGGGACCGGACCGTCCTGGTAAATCCGAACCTGCGCGGCATCACGCTGGGATGGAACCTGCAGAGCACGGCACAGGATGAGCTGTTTGCCGCCATCGAGGGTACCGCCCTTCATACCCGGGTGATTCTGGACCGCATGGCCGAGCACGGCGTGCACATAAAACGAGTGATCAACGCCGGAGGCATTCCCCAGAACAATCCGGTGTTGAACCAGGTGTACGCAAATGTGCTGGGAAGGCCGGTGCTGGTCCCCGGCAGAAAAGTGGTAAGCATCGGATCGGCGATCTTTGCTTTTCTAGCCGCTGGTACCTTTAAAACCGTTGAGGAAGCCCAGGAAAAAATCTGCCCGCCCCATACTGTGTTCAAGCCCCGGGCGGCTGAGCAGGCGGTATACGACGATATTTATTCGCTTTATCGCAAGTTGTATTTTGCCTTTGGGGAACCAGGCAAGGGCGCTTTCGGAGACGTGCTTCCGGCCCTGATCCGCATAGCTGAGAAGGCCCATGCCGGCCCTGTAACGGCGCAGGCGTAACCGCAAAAACGAAGTCCTGCTGGGAAGGAAGAAGTGGGAAGAGCGTGTGCGTCCCAATCGCATTGCCTTCGCGGAATGCGGAATTTGTCCCAGGCAGTGTATGATCTCTCCTTTGCGTTAATATCTGGAATTCGCGATGGGCTGTATTTCCGCTGGGTCGTAAATGGATGCGAAAGCGGCGCCCTCGCTGCAAGGCGGAGAAACTATGAATTGGAAGAGAACGAAGCAGGCATTGGCGATTATCTTTATGGCGGCCCTAACCACAACGGCGGAAGCGAAAACTCAAGTGACAAAACAGCCCTTCGGCAAAATGCCTGATGGAAATCAGGTGGATATCTACACCCTTACAAATGGGCCCATCGAAGCCAGAATCATGACCTATGGCGGAATTGTGGTCTCCCTGAAGACGCCCGATAGCAAGGGCAACTCGGCGGACGTTGTGTTGGGCTTCGACACCTTCGAGCCTTATCTTAAGAACAAGGCGTTTTTTGGGGCGATTATCGGCCGCTATGCCAATCGTATTGCCCATGCCACCTTTACCCTCGATGGGAAAAAATATTCACTCGAGAAGAATGATGGCGACAACTCCCTTCATGGCGGAAATCACGGCCTTGATAAAGTGCTTTGGAAAGCAAAGCCCATCAATAACGGCATCGAACTTTCCTACGTAAGCAAGGACGGAGAGGGCGGCTATCCCGGAACGCTTTCCGTAACGGTGCGCTATACCCTGAGCGCGGACGCACTGCGCATCGAATACTCCGCAACCACCGACAAAGATACGGTCCTCAACCTCACCAATCATTCCTACTTCAATCTGGCGGGAAAGGGCGACATACTCCAAAACCAGCTTCGCATCAACGCCTCCCGCTTTACGCCAGTGGACGCGAACCTGATTCCAACCGGAGAGTTGAAGCCGGTGGCCTCCACGCCATTCGACTTCCGCAAAGCGACCCCTGTCGGACAGCGGATTAACGACGATGATGAACAACTGCGCCGGGCCGGGGGATACGATCATAATTGGGTGCTGGATGCCAAAGGCGGTAATCTGGCCGAGGCCGCCGAAGTCTATGAACCCACCACCGGACGCGTTCTGCAGGTCCTGACCACCCAGCCTGGCGTCCAGTTTTATACCGGAAACTTTTTAGACGGCAGCATTACAGGGAAAAATGGCCAGGTATATGAGAAGCGTTCCGCGCTATGTCTTGAGACGCAGCACTTTCCCGATTCTCCAAACCATCCTAAATTTCCCACGACCGAACTGAAGCCGGGAGAGCGCTTCCACTCCATTACCGTGTACAAGTTCTCGGCCCGCTGAAATATCGCTGGCATGATCAGCCGCTGATCCAGGGTCGGCGGCTGTCCCTTTTTTGTCCCAATATGGGATGAGTGTTGCATGGAATGGCCCTGCCTGGTTCCATCTCCTGCCTGTTGCAGAGGCTAAAGCCATGCTCGTAAACCTCATTTGCGGCAGGAGTAAAACTCCTGCCCTGTTACTCTGCCATTCCTGCCAGCAGTTTTGTAAAACACGATGCCCTGGCAGCCATTCCCCTCCATTTGCTCTAAAAACAAGATACGTAACAGGGCATGGCTTTTAGCCATGCCGAATGCATGCCCCATACAGAGGGGGCTTTCAGCCCCTGCATAAACCCCTGTTAAGGCCTTTTAGCGCAAAGAAAAATCAGCTTTCAACCAGCACTGTTTGCGACGCAAATAAGGTTCGAATCATCCAAGCTTAAGCCAGAGGGAGTAAATCAGGGAGGCTGGGGATGCTCGCTGTACAGAGTATTGGGGTTGGGCAGGACCTTCTTAAGCGCCTTGCGGAAGCCCGGAATGAAACGGACAAGCTTTTCGAGCTGGTTCGTCCCGGGTCGCTCTATGAGCGGCCCATTCCAGAGAGACATCGCATCATCTTTTATATAGGCCACCTGGAGGCCTTCGAGTGGAACCTCTTCCACGGACGTCTCTTCGACCTGAAATCTTTCCATCCGGAATTCGACCGGTTGTTTGCCTTCGGTATTGATCCGGTCGGCGGCGGCCTCCCCTCGGACCAGCCATCGGATTGGCCTGCCTTGACCCAGGTGCATGATTACGTCAGTCAGGTGCGAAGCGCGCTGGACGCCATGCTGACAAAATTGGATCTTTCCTCCTCCGATGCGGAGGACGGTCCGGGGAGTTCCTCTCCCCGCATACTGCTCAATGTGGCCATTGAGCATCGCCTGATGCATGCGGAAACCCTGGCCTACATGCTCCACCAGATGCCACTGGAGCAGAAGATTGCAGCGCCCGCCGCAACCCCTGGCCATCTCGAGCATTCGCTCAAACCCACCCTAAAATCCAGCCTGCTTAAATCCCACTTTCTTAAGCCTAAGATGATCAGGATTCCCGCCGGTCCAGCCACACTTGGCCTTGCGCGCGATGACAGCAGCGCCTTCGGCTGGGACAACGAATACATAGCCCACACTCTGCACGTCCCTGAATTCGAAATCGATGAGCATAAAGTCAGCAATGGGCAGTACCTCGAATTCATCGAAGCCGGCGGCTACGAAACCCAGGATTACTGGACGGAAGCCGATTGGAATTGGAAGACCGAAAACCATATAAGCCATCCCATCTTTTGGAAGCGGACTGATGGCGCATGGTATTACCGCACCATGTTTCATGAGGTGGCCCTTCCGCTCGATTGGCCGGTCTATGTAAGCCACGCGGAGGCAAGCGCGTATGCGCGCTGGGCCGGCAAGGCATTGCCCACCGAAGCGCAATGGCATAGAGCGGCGTATGCAACCGGAGAAGGGGCGGAACGGCCATACCCCTGGGGCAACGAAGCCCCGGATCCGCGACTCGGGAATTTTGATTTCAATAGCTGGGACCCTGCCCCGGTCGGCGCCTACGCTGAAAATCGAAGCGCCTTTGGAGTGGCCGGCCTGCTGGGGAATGGATGGGAGTGGACTTCAACCATCTTTGCTCCCTTACCCGGCTTCCAACCCTTTTCCTTTTATCCGGGGTACTCGGCCAATTTTTTCGATGGAGAGCACTATGTGCTTAAGGGCGGCAGCGCCCGCACCGCCGCATGCATGTTGCGCCGCTCTTTCCGGAATTGGTTTCAGCCGCATTATCAGTATCTGTATGCGGGCTTTCGCTGTGTGAACGAGGAATGAAGCTTACAAGAGGCAATCGATGCTGACACAACCAATCACCGCCAACCTCCTTTTCGAATTTGCCGCCGAAGTGCGTGCCGGACTGACCAAGGATGGCCAGAAGGAGCTTCCTTCAAAATATCTGTATGACGAGATCGGCTCGCGGCTCTTCGAAGTCATCAGCATTCTTCCGGAATACGGATTGACTCGCGCCGATGAGCGGCTACTGCGCCTTCACGCCAGCGACATCGCGGCGCAACTCCCCAGGCCCACGGTGGTGGCGGAGTTGGGAAGCGGAAGCGGACGGAAGACGCGATGGCTGCTTAAGGCGCTCTCCCGCTCGCAGCGCACCTCGTATTTTCCCATCGAAATTTCACGGACCGCCCTGGATTTGTGCGCGCGGGAGCTGGCGGACTTAAGCTCCGTCCGCGTCATGGGGTTGGAATGCGAGTATCTGGATGGATTGCTCGAGGCTGCCGCGCGACGCCGCCCCGGCCAGCATCTCCTGGTGCTTTTCCTGGGAAGCACGATCGGCAACTTTGAACGGGCGGCAGGGGTGAAATTCCTTCAGGCGGTCCGCCGCATTCTGCGCCCCGGCGATTCGCTGCTGCTGGGCACGGACCTCGAAAAACCTGTCTCCCAGTTGCTCGATGCGTATGACGATTCGCTGGGGATCACGGCGGCCTTCAACCTGAACCTGCTGCGCCGAATCAACCAGGAGCTTGGGGCCGATTTCGATCTGCGGGATTTTGAGCACGTCGCCCGCTTCAACGGCCGGGCCCGCAGCATCGAAATGCACATTCGCTCCCGGCGCAGGCAGACGGTCACGATTCCCGCCTGCGATATTGCGGTTTCCTTTGTCGAGGATGAAACCATCTGGACGGAAAGCAGCCACAAATATGCGCCCGAGGAAGTCATCCAGATTGCCGCCTCGGCGGGCTTTTACTGTGCCTCCCAGTGGATCGACCGGGAATGGCCCTTCGCCGAGAACCTATTGATCGCGGAGTGAATACCCGCCCTCCCACATTAAAGGATCGACGAATTTTGCCATAGAATCAGCAACTTGCCGCTCTTGGTTGCCGAATTGCTCTTCAAGTCTTCTGAGAGGAAAGCGCATGTGTGATGTTAAATTTTTTTATGCTCCGGCTGCCAGAGTCACTGTTGGCAAGATGCTGCGCATTAAAGGCCGTGGCGACGGGCTGGTTCGAGGGATTCTCACGACTACTTATAAATATCTGACAGGTGAGGGAGAAACTGCCCATATTGATCAAATCTTCCGAGTGTGCCTTCAGTTCTACGATGATGAGGAAGGTGCATGCCTGGATCGTCTACATCCGACCCAGTTTTTCCTCGTAAGAGGATGGGGAACCTATTTGCCTCGAGGACGAAAAGAAAACTTCTGGCAAACCTTGCACTAAGAAGGATCTGCTGCATTCTGCTTGCAATCCTTGCCCCTTTCGGTTTACATATGCGCGCCCTCGGTCGTGCATTATCCCTCGCATATGTCATCTTGAGTGAGCGCCGAACAAAATGAGGAGGCGCGAGTCGAAAGATCTGCAGTTGGAATTTTCAAGATACACCGCTTCCGGTGAGGACCCCTGATATCTGCCCACTGAGGCTGCTATCTGGACTATTGCACCATAAGGTGTGCAAAGGTGAACGTGGTGAACATTGGTGAACATTGTGATTTACAATGTTCACCGCCGCAAGCTGATGAAAGAACATAGCTTACATGCAAAAGGTGAACGTGGTGAACATTGTGGCGGGAAGTTGGGATTTCATGCATGGCTTGAGGTGGGGGACACGTAACACCACGGATTAGGGCGAACACGATAGCCCCTCGACTTTGCTGGAACCGCCGCGATCATCATGAGTCACCGCCAAAAATCTTGACTTGCGCTTGAGGGACAATTAAGCTTGCAGCCACTCGGGTGCGGTATTCACGTTGCTACTCCTCTCCGCCTATGCGGGTTGTACTGCCGCGAATCCGAAGTGCACGCCGGCAGTTCCTCCGCTCCGCCAGGGTGATGCCCGCCGCGGCCAGATCCAGGGCCCCGGAATTAGACGCTGGGACGCCTCGATCTTCAAGAACATAAAGATCAGTGAGCGCATTAATACGCAGTTCCGTGCCGAGTTCTTCAACGCACTGAACAACGTAAACCTCGCTCAGGGCACGCCGGTCACAGGCTTGAGCACGTCGTTGAACAGCAAGTTGTACGACCAAGTTCTGAATGCCCGCGATCCTCGCAACATTCAGTTGGCCTTGAAGGTGACCTTTTAGTTCAATCTGAAAAGCTAACCGGGCGCTGGCGAAATCCAGCGCCGCCTTTTTTTAGGGCTACCAATAATTCAGCGACAAATTATGGATCCAGACCGAATAGGGATCGGAATTGCCGTTGGCGTTCATCTGAAAGTGCACTCCGAAGTCGCCATTGGTACTACTCGTCGGCTGAGGATTGAAAAAGAGATCTAGAGGATGGATGACTCCGTCCATCCCGATGGAGACGAAGCGCACCTGCCCATTGCTGCGCTCAAACTCCAGACGAAGTTGCGTATGGGAGTAAGGCGCGGGTCTGGCGCACGGAACATCGGTGGTAACCCAATCCTGGTGTGCCGGGTCCCAAAGCTGCCATATGCCTAACCCAAAGGAGCACTGGGCCGCGAAGTAGTACCATTCTCCGTTGACGATCTGGTTCACGTTGTACTCCAGACCCCATGAGGCGCCTGGATCTTCCATGTACTGGTCGAGCGTAAGCACAAAATGCGAAGCGTTGGCATCGGTCCCCAGGCGCTTCCACCATAAGGCGTGGGCCCATGGAGAGCCATTTGCGATGGAAAACCGCGTCGTATCCGGCTGCGGATATGCGAGCGCCTGCGTCATCGAGTAAGCGATCGTTCCGCCACCGGCGCATGTATCGCAGGATTCCCAGCCGGGCATCTGCTCGATGTTGCTTATGGTGCTGCCCGCGGGGGTTGCCGGGGCCGGCGTGGGCGTTGGTGACGGCGTGGGAGTTGGCGCAGCTATGGGCGTCACTGCGGCGGGATTGGGATTCGGAGTCGAGCCACCGCCGCCGCATCCGGTAATCGAGATCGCAGCCAGGGCGAGTACGCCCACTCTGCAAGTTAAAGATGAGATGAAGTGCATTTATCTTTTGTTAGATGCCGGCAGAGAGGGGCCGAAGCCCCTCAAAGTCTGGACGGACGAGAGCTCACGATCTCAGAAAATCGGCTAGTCTCCCGAGGGTAGAAGCACCTCCTCATCGGCCATCATCATCTCCATCTCCGAGGTCTCTGTCATCTCCGGCACAAATGCCGTCGCAGGGCAGTCGCCGAGAATCGCCTGACAGGCCGGATCGGGGCCATGTTCCGGGTGCACCGGAGACATCATCTCGGAGAATTGCTCCTGCTCGGTGGACCCATTCAGGGCTGTGGTCGAGGCCAGACCTCCGGCAATTACCTGCGTGAGCGCGTCGAAGTATCCGGTGCCCACAAAGCGCTGATGCTTCACCGCCTGGTATCCGTATTCCGCTTCGCGGCTGAATTCCTTCTCCTGCAGGCGGGAGTATGCCGTCATGCCGCGTTCCTTGTAGCCGCGCGCCAGCTCGAACATGCCCAGGTTCAGCGCGTGGAAGCCGGCCAGCGTGAC
>CAYTQA010000126.1:0-8656 GCA_964439495.1 uncultured Terriglobales bacterium
CGGCCTGCTCGAACCTATCATCAAGGAAACTTACCTGGGCCGCGCGGAGGTCCGGGACACCTTCCGCGTACCCAAGGTGGGCACCATTGCCGGGTGTTCCGTGCTCGATGGGACCATCAAACGCGATGCCAATGTTCGCTTGCTTCGCGATAACGTGGCCATCTTCAAGGGCAAGGTGGGATCACTCCGCCGCTTCAAGGATGATGTATCCGAAGTCCGCTCCGGCATGGAATGCGGTATAGGAATTGCGGGATATGGAGATATCAAGGTCGGAGATGTGATTGAGGCCTTCGTCACCGAGAAAGTGGCCGCCGAACTGACCTCAGCCACGAAATAAAGGACTATGCTTCAAATGAGTAAAGGCGCGGCCCCGCAAGCCGCGTCTTTGCTTTTGAGCGCATTCCCGCGAGGACACGGACTTCTTAGGTTTGCGCGTAATCTATTTCCAGAATGCCTCTTGCCATCCTTACCCTCGAAATCCGAATTGAAGGCGCGCACTCACTGAAAGACAAGCGGCAGGTGGTCCGCAGCTTAAAAGATAAATTGCGCAACGGCTTCAACGTCTCAGTGGCCGAACTGGAGGAAACCGATTTATGGCAGCGGGCGACCATCGGGGTGGTAAGCATTTCCAGCTCCCGCGATTACCTTGAAGGACTTATGCAGCAGGTGGAGCGCGCCGCAGTCCGTATTGCAAATGAGAACGGCGCGGACGTAGTGGATTCATTTGTCGAAATTGATTAGCGGTCCGGGTCTGCGTTTCATCGTCAAAACGCTCATAAGAAAAATGAATGGAAGCAGAAGCGCCAGCATGCTCGATGTTGATAATTAACTTCTTATTAGTCAGGCAGTTAGATCAGCTAGTCCCCGGCCCTGCAAAGCTGCCTTTGCTCCCGTTTTTCTGCTATTCTCATAGGTTTACTCGACAGGAATGATTCATGCCCGAACAGCGTGGCTTTAAACATATTCGCGAACGGCGGACCGAGGCCTTGCGGGAAGAGATCGCCACTCTTTTAGGAGGGGAGCTGGGCGATCCGCGCATTGCCCTGTGCACGGTCACGGAGGTTGCGCTCCCCCCGGGAGGGAAATCGGCGCGCATTTTTGTCCAGGTGCAGGGCAATAAGGAAGAAGCGGAACGGACCCTGGAGGGGCTGAACGCGGCCAAGAAGTACATTCGCTTTGAACTTACAGAGCGCCTGGGGTTGCGCCACTGTCCCGAACTGATCTTTCAGATTGACTACTCCGAGGAATACAGCGGGCGCATTGACGAGTTGCTGGGACGCGTAAAGAGGCGAAAGAGATAGAGGCGTTGCGGTTTAAAGCCTATGTTGCAGCAGGTACTTTCCAGGATCGAGGAATCCGAGCATTTTTTGCTCACCTCGCACGCCCGACCTGATGGCGATGCGGTGGGCTCGGTGCTTGCGCTTTATCAGGTACTGCTGCAATTGGGCAAGAAGGTGGACGTCATTTTGAGCGATCCCGTGCCATTGATTTACCGGCCTCTTCCGAACTCGGAGCGCATTCTTCATCAAAATAAGGCAGAGAAAGACTATCAGGCAGTCATCATCCTTGAGTGCGACAGCATGCAGCGCACCCATATGTCAGGTCTAGAGCGGTTCTATTCGATCAACATAGACCATCATTCCAGCGGAAAGCCTTTCGCCAGCCTCAACTGGATCGATGCCAGCGCCTGCGCGGTCGGTGAGATGGTATATCGTCTTTCGCTTGCCCTGGGGGCGAAGATCACTCCCGCCATCGCCACCTGCCTGTACACTGCCGTCCTAACCGATACCGGATCGTTCTCTTTTGCGGGTACAAATGATCGCACCTTTGCCCTGGCGCAGGAGCTGGTGCGCTTCGGCGCGGACCCGGTCCGCATTGCCCAGAATGTCTATTTCAGCAGTCCCACCGCGAAGATGCGCCTGCTGGGCGCGGCCCTCACCAACCTGCATCGTGAAGGCGAGCTTGCCTGGATGTATGTGACCCTGGCCGATATTGAGCGCTGCGGAGGTCTGGAAGAAGATCTGGAAGGGCTGGTGAACTATTCCCTGGGAATTGCCGGGGTGGAGGTGGCGGCATTTTTTCGCGAGCTGCCCAACAATCGCTTTCGCGTGAGCCTGCGCAGCAAGGGAGCGCTGGATGTGGCCAGAATCGCCGAGATGTTTGGTGGAGGAGGCCATAAGTGCGCCAGCGGATGCTCGCTCGAAGGGCCTCTCGATATGGCGGTGGATCGCATGCTGGCGTACCTTCGTCCTAACCGGGCCGCAACGCCTGAGGGAATTTATTGAGGGCCGAACCTGTAGAATAGAAAATTCCATGTAGCAGCCGGTCGCTTCACCCGGCCCCTGTTTCGCATTGTCATGGGACGAAATACCGGACTGCTGCGCCGGTCTCAATGGCGCAGGCGTTCTCTCGCGGACGGCGGTCCCGGAGTTTTACTCAATTGATGATTATCTGGTTCTGGAGAAGATGAAAAGACATTCGTCGCCTGCTATCTCTGTAACTTGCCTGGGTTCCAGCATCTTTCGCGAGGGATTTTTCCTGGTCAGCCATCAGGTATGAATTTTCAAATCTCGAAATTTCGCCTGCGCTACCTTGTCGAAGTGCTGACCGTCGCGGCGCTCTGCGGCTTTTTCTTCTTCTATCGTCTGGGAAGCTTTGGGCTGGTGGGCGCGGACGAGCCGCGTTACGCCCAGGTGGCGCGGGAGATGATCCAGCGCAATGACTTTATCACTCCTACCTTGCATGGGGAACCCTGGCTGGAGAAGCCGGCCCTCTACTATTGGCGGGCCACGGCCGCATTTCGTACCTTTGGCGTGGAAGACTGGTCGGCGCGTCTGCCTTCCGGGACCTTCGCATTTGCATTGGTGATCATCATTTACTTCCACATGCGCCGCTTTCGTTCCGGGGCCCAGATGGATGCGGCGCTGATTACCGCTTCGGCGGCGGCGATCATCGGATTTGCCCGAGGCGCTTCGACAGACATGCAACTGGCCGCGCCCTTTGCCATCGCCATGCTCGGCTGGTATGCGTGGTACGAGACGGGAAGCAAGTTCTGGCTCTTCGACCTGTATTTCTTTCTGGCCGTGGGGACCCTCGCCAAGGGCCCGGTGGCGCCGGGACTGGCGGCGATCATCGTTATCTTATTTGCCGGGCTGCGGCGCGACTGGCGGCTGGCCCTGCGCACCCTCTGGGTCCCCGGAATCCTCACTTACTTTGTGGTGGTGCTGCCGTGGTTCATCATGGTCCAGCTCCACAATCCTAACTTTCTCCACGTCTTCATCTTCGAGCACAACCTGGAGCGATTCACCACCAATACCTTTCATCACAAATATCCGTTCTGGTATTACCTGCCTGTCTGGATCCTGTCCCTGCTTCCCTGGACGGTCTACGGCGGCGCAGCCCTTATTGAGACCCTCCGCGAAACCTGGCAGGACTGGCGAAGCTCCGCGCCGGGGGTAGCACGCGAGAGCGTCCTGCTGGGGGATTCATTTTCCGAATTTCTGGTCCTCTGGGCCATCGTGCCGGTCCTGTTTTTCTCTATCTCCTCGTCGAAGCTTCCAGGCTATATTCTTCCCGCCATCCCTCCATGCACCATTCTGATTGCCGACTATCTGCAGAAGAAGCGCGGCCATCCGGTGAATACTGCCTTGCTGGCAATCCATTCCCTGCTGGTGGGGCTCCTGGCTGCGGCAGTTTCCCTGCTGCCTTATCTGGTGCTGGAGCCGAAGCATCTGCCCGCTGCCCACAGTCTTTGGATCGCTTTCGTCATCGGGTCGACGATCGCGGCCGCTATCTTCGTTGTGGTCCGGTTGCAGGGATATCAGGTGCTGCGGTTTGTCACCATGGTGCCCATCATCCTGGTCGCGTTCTTTCTCCTGCGCAGCGCCGCATGGGCGATCGATTCAGCTTATTCCAGCCGCCCGGTGGCGCGTTATCTGGCGAAGATTGAAGCGGACAATCTGAAGCCCGCATTCCGTCCCACCGCTGTCTTTGATGTGCGGCGCGATGTCGAATATGGCCTGGGCTTCTATCGCGATGAGAAGATCAGCAGTTATGATCGCGGAGAAATCCCCAAATCGGAGCATTTGCTGGTCGCCCAGGAAGGAGAACACGCGAAGCTGAAGAAGCTGCTTGCCGGCCGGTATTTTGTCTCCTTTGGCCCCCCCGGCCCGGTGAATCCCCAGCACCTCGAAGTATTTTGGGTTTCGTCAAGCCCAGGTTCCGGGGAGTAAGCTGGAATGTAACCGCTGCACGGCTTGGTTCCGGCAGTTAGAAAAGATTTGGCCCGGACCCAAAGGCAGACTAGACTTCTCGGTGCGTCTTGCCCATCGAAATGCGAATTGAGGGCCGGAACGGAAGAATGCGCGGGACCGGTAATAAGCAGATTTTAGGCCCAGCCGGCGCGCAAGCAGGCTCTATAGTGCATAAAATACGCAGCAACTCGGTCCTTACTCCCGTGGAGATTCTCGACTTAAGGCATTTCGGCGCAACTGAGCTTCGTCCTTTGCTGGAGCGTGAGGCGAAAGTCTGGTCGCGGCGCATGAATTGGGACTATCGCAGCTCAACCGAGATGATCCTGCGGTATCTCGATTCCCGCATCCTGCCGGGATATGCCGCCATCGAAGATGGACAAGTAGCCGGATACTCGTTTTTCGTGTACGAGGGCAGCAAAGGCGTCATTGGCGATCTGTTTGTGGACCAGGCGCATCCTCATGCCGAAGGACTTCAGGAGCAACTGCTGAAGCATGTTTTAGAGACCCTCCAGCAATCGCCCGGCATCCGGCGCATTGAGGCCCAGCTTCTTTTGCATGATGCTAGCGAACTTGCCCCGCCATTTCTGCGCGCCGGGTTCCATCAATTCCCAAGATTATTCATGTCCCTGCGCCTGGGGCGTTCCCGGCGCAAATCGCAGCTTGGCCTTTCCCCGCAGATTGTGGTGCGCCCCTGGCAGGAGCAGGACTTCCAATCGGCGGCCCACATTATCACCGCGGCGTATCAGGGCCATGTGGATTCCCTGATCAACGATCAATATCGCAGTATTCCGGGATCTTTGCGCTTTCTTAACAACATCGTCAGGTTCCCCGGCTGCGGGGCCTTCGATCCCACTTCTTCGTTTACCGTGGTGCACGCCTCCACCAATACCATGATCGGTCTTCTGCTCTGCTCCAAGGTGAGGGAGGACGTGGGCCACATCACCCAGATCTGCGTGATGCCGGAATTCCGCAATCGCGGCCTTGCCCAGATCATGATAGAAAAATGTGCGCAGTCGCTCGAGCGCCGCAGCTTTTCTGAACTGAGCCTGACGGTGACGGAGGCAAATTCGCGCGCGGTGGAGTTATATCTTCAACTCGAATTTACAAAGCAGCGCGTCTTCGATGCTTTTGTCTGGGAAAGCTGAAACGCCGTTCTTCCTAAAAGCTCAGTTCGCCTTTACCGCTGCCGAGCGCGTGCCAGACTTGACCGTCCGGAAGGGATTGAAATCCGTTCCTCGATCATAGACATCCACCCCTTCGCTTCGCTTGAGTGAGTTCACGATCAGGTAGGTAAGGGGCGTGGCAATCACTTCATAGACCACCTTAAAAAGATACCCGGAGAGGATGAGGTTGACGATCACCCGGAAGGGGGTGCTGCCTGCGAAGGCCAGGACCATGACCAAAGTGGTATCCACCGCCTGGCCCGCAACTGTGGAACCCACGGTGCGCGTCCATAGATGGCGGCCTTCCGTCCATAATTTCATCTTGGCCATTACGTAGGAATTGGTGAATTCTCCGCCCCAGAAGGCGATCAGGCTGGCCATCACCATGCGTGGGACAAAATTAAATACCGTGGCAAAGGCGGCTTGATTGTGCCACTCCGGGGCCGGGGGCACCCATACGGTGAAGAGTCCCATGAGCGCGAGAAGGATGGAAGCAAAGAAGCCGATCCAGATGGCGCGCCGCGAGCCTGCATACCCGTACACTTCCGTGAAGACATCGCCGAAAATGTAGGTAATGGGAAAAAGCAGTTGAGCGCCGCTGACTCGAAAGGGACCGATCGCGCAGATTTTAGGACCAATCAGGTTCGAGATCAGCAGCACCACCACGAAGATGTGCACCAGAATGTCGTAATAACGGAAGTTTTGCAGGCTGGCGTCCCGGGCTGTGAGTTTCGTGACGAAGATATTGGGCATGTGGAATGTATGGTAACTCACAACCCAACGAACTCACCATCTCGCGAGGGAACTCAATGCTTGAGCAGCCACATGGTCCATCCGGCAAGGAGGGTCCCCACCAGGAACATGCCAAAACAATAAAGTCCGTAGCGGACCATCTCCGTCCGCGTGTTCCGCTGGGTGATGCCGAAGACGGTGGAGGCAAACAAGGCAAAGATCGCTGCCGCGCTGAAATGGGAAAGGGTGATGGCGAAGAGGGCAAAGATCATTATGGCTTCTTTCCGATTGCGATATCGTAAGCGTCCACCGCGCTGATAATGTTCAACAGTCCGGCGACGATGATGTACTTGGTCCCATAATCCGCCGAGGCAAGCTGGATTGCGCCCTTACCCCAGTCCATGGCCAGGGTCACGATGTACATGGCGCCAGCGCCCAAGTCTCCGACGAAGCCCAGCATGTCCAGCAGGTCGCCGGTGTTGTAGGAATACACTTTGCCGTCCATGAGGACGCCCAGGGTAAACATAATTGCCACGGAGGCCATTAAAAGGAATCCGCGCGTCCAGCGCCGTTGAATCAGATGTCCCGCGCCGGGAATCAGCCAGCCCAGCGCAGGGGCCAGAATAGCCATGCCGGAAGCCGCTGGAGCGGTATTGGCTCCCGCCTGAGTTTTAACGATAGTTTCTGCCATGTCTTCCTAACTATACGATTTAAATGAGGACAAGTTCCGTTTGCTGCCGTCCCGTGACCTCCGCCTTATCTTTCCCGGTGAGCACGTTCACTTCGCTGCGCACTCCGAATTCCGGAAGATAAATGCCCGGCTCGATGGAAAAGCACGTATTGGGCAGGATTTCGCGTTCGTCCTTCGTTTCTAGATTATCAATGTTTGCGCCGTTTCCGTGCAAAGAGGAGCTGATATTGTGACCGGTGCGGTGGACGAAGTACTCGCCATATCCGCTGCGGACGATGAAATCCCGCACCGCCTTGTCCACCTGCCATCCCGAGATTTTTTCTCCCGCGCTGAAGGCGGTCCGCACCGTCTGTACCCCGATTTCGCGGGCTTCGCGCACGATATTGAAGATCTCAACGTGCCGTTCGGAAGGAGTCCGCCCGACAAAACCCGTCCAGGTAATGTCATAAAAGCAGGCATCGGAGGACTTCTTCTTCCCCCAGATATCGAGCAGGACAAAATCGCCTTCACGGATGGGCGAGGAACCTTCCGCCGCCGGCCCGTAATGAGGATTGCCGCTGTTCGCGTTCACGCCTACGATGGGGGCCTCGCCGCCGGTCACAAGCTCTTCTCGCTCCAGTGCCTGCATGATCCACTGCATGATCTCGAATTCGGTCGTGCCGCCGTTGCGCACGCGCTGTCCAATCTCCTGAAAGGCCGCCGCCGTGACTTTATCGATGGCATCGCGGGCGGCATAGTGGCTGGCGATTTGCTCTTCCGTGAGCACCGCCTCGAAGCGGCTTACCAGGTCGGCGGAGCTTACAATGTTTTTGCCGAAGCTGCGTACCAGCTCAACCGTGCCCGCGTCCACCAGCCCGATATAGGGAATCTGGTTGTTGGGGGAGTATTGCATGGCGATATTGCGGTAGGGCGCCAGCATGGTCTGGAGGCTGCCCTGAAGCTCCTGCCATGAGGAATAGACGCGGCGGCCGCCGGGCAGCGAATCGAGGTGTCCGGCTTCAATGCGATGCACCAGCTTGCAAGGCTCCCCCTCCGCGGGGACAACATAGAACCAGCGGCGCGTGACAAAGAGCGTCTCCGGAAGTCCTAAGACGCGATAAGCAATCGGATCGCGATGATGATGGTCATAGAAGAGCCAGGCGTCAAACCTGCGCTCGCGCAAAGCGGCTTGGATTTCTTGAAGGTTCATGAGCAAAAAGACAACGTCTTCCTATCGCCTAAACTCCCCCCGTTCCTGAGACTGGTCTCATCATTTTGTCATAAATCCATAGAAGTAGCGCGGTGCTGACGCCGACGGCAGTAACGGCCCACCAGATGCGCCCGGGCTGGCGCGCCACTTCCCCAAAATGATGGATCAGCGTTCCCCCAAACCAGCCGCCGATTAATGAGCCGATCCCGATGGGCAGGAAGGCGAAACCCATATAGGTGCCCTGCTGGCCGGGTGGCGCCAGCCTCGAAATATATTCGTAATATCGAGGCGACTGCGTGATCTCGCCCAGCGAAACCACGACCAGCGTAAGGATGGCCATCGGAACGGAGGGATGGACGATCAGCAAAATCCACGCCACCGCGGAGATCAGCGTGCCCAATATGATGGAGCGAAATGCCGGGACCTTTTGCGTGAGGAAGCTGACCGCCATCTGCAGCGAGATCACCGTGAGCGGCCCTGTAACCAGCATCAGCTCCGTGTCCGTCTTGGGATTGATGTAGTCATGGACGTATAGGGGCAGGATGATGAATTCCTGCCAGTAGACGATCCAGTATCCGGAAAAGATCAGCAGAAAAACCATGAAGCGCGGATTCGAGAGCACGGTGAG
>CAYTQA010000127.1:0-8655 GCA_964439495.1 uncultured Terriglobales bacterium
GAGCACGCCTGCCTTGGTCAGCGCATTGAACAGCGTCGATTTGCCGGCGTTGGTGTATCCCACCAGGGCCGCTGTTTCTACCGGGACGGATTCGCGCCGCTGCCGCTGCTGGGCGCGGGTACGGCGCACATTTTCCAACTGCTGCTGCAAGTGGCGGATGCGCCGGTTGATTTTTCTGCGGTCGAGTTCAAGCTGGGTTTCACCCGGACCGCGCGTGCCGATGCCGCCTCCGAGCTGTGACATCTCGATGCCGCGCCCCGCCAATCGCGGCAGCATGTATTCCAGTTGCGCCAGCTCGACCTGCAGTTGGCCTTCGCGGGTGCGGGCATGGCGGGCAAAGATATCGAGGATGAGCTGCGTGCGGTCGATTACCGGCATCCCCAGCTCGCGTTCCACATTGCGCTGCTGGGACGGGGTAAGGTCATGGTCAAACAGGACCAGATCGGCATTCGCGGCCGCCGCCGCTCCGGCCAGCTCCTGAAGTTTCCCGCGCCCGATCAAGGTTGCGGGATCGGGACGGTCGCGCCTTTGGGAAAATTCTCCCGCAACTTCGGCCCCGGCGCTGGTGGCCAGCTCGCGAAACTCGGCCATCGATTCTTCCAATGAAAAGGGCTCCGCCTCTTCGGCCGGTCGAGCGACGGGCCTGGTGGCGCCGGTCGCGCCATCTTCCGGCGAGGCCGATAGCTTCTCCCTGTGGCGTGCCGCGGTCTCACGGGCAGCCTGCGCCTGTTGCAGCATCGGGCCGCGGCGGGAACGAAGTTCCAGTCCGACAAGGAACACTCTCTCCCGCTGGGATGAAGGGTCCTGCGCGCTGGAAATTCGTCTCGCCAAAGCTCCCTGAAAAATTAACTCTGCGTCTGCGGATACGTATTTCCTGGCGCTTCAGCCGCCGCATGCGTATTGCGCGGCTCGCCATGATGGGCGCTCTTCATCAGCACCAATGTGGAAATCGCATGTTTAAAGATGAGCTGCTCCTGATTGTTGGTATCCAGAATGACCGAATACTTGTCGAATGAGCGTATTTTGCCGCTGAGTTTTACGCCGCTCAACAGGTAGATTGTGATCTGCGCTTTGTCTTTGCGCGCCGTATTTAGGAACGTGTCCTGAATATTTTGCGCCGGCTTGGTTTCCATGCCGATCTCTCCTATGATCCAGAACCGCTTGGGACTACTTAAGTCTCACACAAATCGAAGATATTTGCCGCAAATGAATCTCCATTCAGTGAGACTCAGTACAATACGGCGGGAACCGGACTTTTTCAACCTGAAAGAAGATTAAATTTTAGAGAAGACCGGGTCGCTGGCGTTATACAGTCCGGCCACCTTCCTATATACTTCGACGCGAAACCTTCTCGGAGCGGTTTAGGAGCAAGAATGGCATTCCCTGCTGGTCTTTTCTGGAGTTTCGCGCCTCTGAATCATCCTTCCGCTATGGGGCTGTTCAGTTTAGCGGACATCCATCTTCCGAATAATGGCGCCGCCCATATGCAGATCTTCTGGCGGTGGCTGCATATTGTCGCCGCCATCCTCTGGATTGGGCTGCTTTACTTCTTTTATCTGGTAAATCGTCCTTTCCTGCGGGAAATCGATCCCGCTATCCGGGCGCGCATCCTGGGCCCGCTTATGTGGAGGTCCTTGAATTGGTTTCGCTGGTCTTCGCTGGTCACCGTTCTGGCCGGCATGGCCTACTGGGGAGAAGTTGTCCATGCCGATGCCCGGAACGCCGGGGTCCATGAAGGCGGCCTCTGGGGCAGCTGGTTCCTGATATGGGCCCTGGTTTGGGTGATCTTCTACCTATGTTTGCGGACCATTCGCAGTGGAGCGCTCATCGGCCTGGTGCTGGCCATCGCGATCGCCGCGGCCTGCGTGCTGTTTCTCCGCCTCAACTCCCATGGCTGGGAGAGCAATCGGACCTTGTCCATTGGACTGGGCGGCGGCATGGGCTTTTTCCTGCTGCTGAATGTCTGGGGGACGGTTTGGCGGATCAACAAAAAATTGATTCGCTGGACGGAGGAGAACCTGAGCGATGGAAAACCGGTTTCCGTCCAGGCAGCCGAACTGGCGCGCCAGTCGATGATCACCACCCAGTGCAGCTTCTATGTCACATTCCCACTGATCTTCTTCATGGCCGCCGCCAGCCATTATCCGATCTTCGGCTCCTGAGCGCCGGTCACCGGAAAACGATGGGAGATAATGCGGTCTCCCGCAAAAAAATGGGCCAGCCTTTCGGCTGGCCAAGTGTTACATGGGACCAAATCCGGTAGTGATCTACAGAATTTGATCTCCTGCAAGTCCTTTTCCTGGAAGGAACAAAATCATAGAAGAATCACAATCCCAGAAGGAAAGCGGCACCTCTTCTATATGCAAGCGCAGTGCCAAAAGATTTCAAAGGTCAAAACGAAGAATCTAAAGGCTTTCTATCGTGCAGGCTTGAATGGAGATACGAATAACCGGATTTACCGGCTTCCCGCCCTATGATTTCCCGTAGACCTTGGAGCACGAACTCCTTTTCCGGGAGGTAGATGCGAGGACTGCGCACGTTTATCTGGAGTTTACAGGCGCTTTCTCCAGGCGGTACACTTGCTGGTTTCTAAACCTGCTATGGATCGAGGCGTCTACATGTATTGGAAGCAAATGATTGCAGTCCTCTGCCTGATCACCGCAACTGCGGCCGCGCAGGCCGGAAGTCCGGCGCCTTCTCAGCCGGCGAGCAATCCTCCAGCCGCTGCTCCCGCCAGCCAGACGGCTCCGGCCAGCCCGGCGGCTCCGGCCAGCCCGGCGACTTCGACCACTCAGGCTCCGGCATCGCCGAATGCGAGCCCGGCCGCGCAGGTCCCTGCTCCAGCGAATAAGCCGGTGCAGCGCCCAAAGTCGTTTGACCTTGGAGCCATGGATAAAAGCGTGGATCCCTGCGAGGACTTCTATCAATACGCCTGCGGAACCTGGCGCAAGGAGAATCCCATTCCTTCCGATCAATCCCGCTGGGGCCGGTTCAATGAACTGACCGAATATAACCGCTCCATCCTGCACAACATCCTGGAGAAGGCCGCGGTCAACGATCCGAAGCGCAGCCCGGTGATGCAGAAGATTGGCGACTTTTACCAATCCTGCATGGATGAGCAGACGGTGAACCAGAAGGGGATCGCCCCCATCAAGGAAGAGCTCGATCGCATCAACGCAATCTCCAATAAGGACCAGCTCATCGCGGAGATTGCCAGGCTCCATACGACTGGAGCGCCCGCGCTTTTCAACTTCAGCTCGCAGCCGGACCTGCATAACGCCACCATGGAGATTGCGGGTATCGCGCAGGGTGGCATGGGCCTGCCCGACCGCGATTACTACATCAAGGACGATGCAAAGTCCAAGGAAACGCGGGAGAAATATCAGGCGCATCTCACGAAAATGTTTGTGCTTTTAGGGGACGATCAGGCGGCCGCCCAGCAGGAGGCGCAAACCGTCCTGAACATCGAGACCAGGTTGGCGCAAGCCGCCATGGAGCGCGTGAAATTGCGCGACCCCAAAAACCGGGACCACAAGATGACGGTCGCCGAGCTGCAGAAGCTCGCTCCCAATTTTGAATTCACGCGCTTCTTTGCCGGGACGGGCGCGCCTTCCTTTACCGTGATCAACGTGGTCCCGCCGGATTTCTTCCAGCAGACCAACTCGCTTATCGATTCGGTCCCGCTCAACGACTGGAAGAGCTATCTGCGCTGGCAGCAGGTGCATGATGTGGCGGCCGTGCTTTCGCAACCCTTTGTGGACGAAAACTTCGACTTCTACGGTCACTACCTCGCCGGACAAAAAGAGATCAGCCCGCGCTGGAAGCGGTGCGTGCAGTTGACCGATGGACTGCTGGGCGAGGCCCTGGGCCAGCCTTACGTGCAGGAAACCTTCGGCCCGGATGCCAAGCAGCGGATGCTCGCGATGGTGCATGAGCTCGAGAAGGCCCTCGCAGAGGACATCCGGACGCTGCCCTGGATGACGGAGCAGACCAAAAAACAGGCTGAGGTGAAGCTGGCCGCCATCACCAACAAGATCGGATATCCCAATAAATGGCGCGATTACAGCAGCGTGAACATCGTGCGCGGCGACCTGTTGGGCGACGCCCAGCGGGCCAGCGCCTTCGAAGAAAAGAGAGAGCTGAAAAAGATCGGCAAGCCACTCGATAAGAGCGAATGGGGAATGACGCCTCCCACCGTCAATGCCTATTACAATCCTTCGGAAAATGACATTAACTTTCCAGCCGGGATCCTGCAGCCTCCCTTCTTCGACAAGACCATCGATGATGCCGTGAACTTCGGCGGCATCGGCGTGGTCATCGGCCACGAGCTCACCCACGGCTTTGACGATCAGGGCAGCAAGTATGACGCGCAGGGAAATCTGCGCAATTGGTGGACCGAAACAGACCGCACCGAATTCGATAAGCGCACCAGTTGCCTGGCCGATGAGTACAGCTCGTTTGTCGCGGTAAGCGATGTCCATCTCAATGGCCGCCTCACCCTCGGCGAAAACACGGCGGACAATGGCGGCGCCCGCATCGCCCTCATGGCCTATCACAACCTTCATGGCGGCCAGACGGCGAAGAGCGGAAAGGGGGACCAGGAGAAGGAAGATCAGGCAACTACCGGGGGATTTACTCCTGAGCAGCGCTTTTATATCGGCTTTGCCCAGGTCTGGTGCGAGAACCGGACTCCAGAGGTGGCGCGCCTCGCGGCCATCGTGGATCCCCACTCGCCAGGACGCTATCGCGTGAACGGCACGCTGCAAAATAACGCCGATTTCGCCAAGGCCTTCGGCTGCCATGAAGGGCAGAAGATGGTCAGCGCCAACGCTTGCAGGGTGTGGTGATTTTCCACCGAGTTTTTTCTCACCAGATAAGCTGAGTCCCCTTCAAGAAAAATTTCCGTCTATTGCTGAGCTGGCCAGCGACCCGGTTGATCTCTAGTGCGCTATCTGCTCGATACCAACATCGTCTCCGACCTGGTGCGCAATCCTCACGGACGCATAACGCAGCATTATCCGAAAGGTTGGCGAGGCACAGATCTGCACAAGCATCATTGTTGCGGCAGAATTACGTTATGGCAGCGCGAAGAAAGGGTCGCCGCGGCTTACGGCGCAGCTCGCCGCGGTCCTCAGCGCCCTCGAAGTTTTGCCTTTCGACGCGCCTGCCGATAGCGCGTATGGGCTGCTTCGAGCTCGTCTTGAGCAAAGCGGGAAACCGATCGGCGCGAACGATCTGCTCATTGCCGCCCAGGCGGTTGCGCTCGGTCATGTCCTTGTCACCGACAGGGAGCGCGAATTTGCCCGGGTCGATGGTCTTCGTTGCGAGAATTGGCTGCGTTTAGATTGAAGCCTGACTTGTCCGACGCTCTCGCACGGGAACCTGTTCGCTTGATGACGCCAAAGCGCCAGGGTCTTGAGCCCGGCAAAAAACCCATCGTTCTGGATACGCCGCAGCACCATTCACCATGAATATGCCAAAGTGGGTGAGTTCAGGCTCCCATCCCGCAACCGTTCCGTCATTGTTTGCCGCCTACTTCGTCTTCACCTTATTCACTACTTCCTTCACATTCGGAACATCCTTCGCCAGCGCCTCCAGCTGCGAACGGACCGAATTCGACTTCACGCTGCCGCTGATCTCCAATACCTGGTTCACGCTCTTGTAGTGCACCGAATATTTATTCAGATGATGCGCGATCAGCGCTGCCTTGTAGTCCTTCTCGATGGCATCGTCGAGGTCCTTGCTCACCTCTTTCGCATCGCCCTTTGCGTTCTCCGGACGGACGCCGATCTCATTCGCTACCGCAAATGTGGTGGCGTTGTCCTTTGCAATCTGCTCCGCCCTGGCCTTTGAAGCTTCGTCTTTTACATCCCCACGAAGTGTGATCAACTTCTTGTCCTGGTCTACGTCCACCTTTACGTCCCCAAGGTTCGCCGCATCGAGCTGCTTGCTTATCGTGGACTTCACATCGCCCGTCGCGATCGGATTACCCGCCGAAGTAGTGGTCGTCTCCTTCTTGTTATTGCATCCTGCCATGAGCGTCAGCGCGATGAGCGCAGTAATAAGCGTTTTAACATTCATCTTTCCCCTCCGAGTCTCTTTTAAATGAGACGTTCCTAGGATGAACTTTGAAGCGCCCATGCTGCCTCGGGCGCGAATGATTCGCTTGGGGACGCGGGTTCGTCCGGGCTGATTGGGAATGGATAAAGACGCTGGGCATCAGGCAATAGCAGAGCAGAATTTCGGGCTGAGGACTGCATTAAGCTGCTTCGCGCGTTCCGCTTTTGAGAAGAGACGTCAGGTTAGTTTTGGTTCGCCGAAGACGCGCAGCAGCTCTTTCACCAGCACAGCCGGATCGGCGGAGTGAATGACCCGGTCGGCAACCGCCGGCGCGGATTGACCGTCCGGGGCAACCACGAAGAGTTTTTTGTCCGGATATAATTCTTTCAGTTCCTGACATAGCTGCGCCGCGGGCATATCCACCACCGCCTCGCGCTCAACCACAAAGCCATCCACATCCATCTTCCTTGCGGTGGCCAGCGCCTCCACACCACTGAAAGCGGTGAGCACATTGAATTTCGCGATCTCCAGAGCAAGTTTACGGTTGGACAATCCTTCCGCATGAGGAGCATCCACCACCACGAGGGTCGGCCTCACATAAGGGCGCTCTTTCACATTGGCATGTTGCAGCCATGCGGTCAGCTCGTTGGAGAAGGCCATGACGGCGCTGCGGCCCTTGCCGGCGGGCCGGCGAACCGGCAGCCGGTAGTCCCGCTCCCAGCGCTGGACGGTGCGGACCGCGCGCCCCAGATAAGCCGCGATTTCCTTCCAGCTATTGAGGATTTTCCCGTCAGACATTGCAGGTCTCTGCCTTAACAGAAACTCCGATCATACATCAGACCTGCGAATCCGGGAGCACGCGCTTCTCCGGAAGGGCCCGGTCATAGCTGAATTGAAGCCGCTTTCTTGAAGGGAAAACTTCTACATCCCCGTTCTGAGCGTTGATGACATATTGCGGCCTTTATGAGCGTGCCGGCTGATACGGGCAAAAGGGATCGCTCTCCAGCGCATCGCCGGTATGGGCGAAGGCCCGCGCGCGGGAGCCGCCGCAAATGTGGCGATACTCGCACCGGCCGCACTTGCACTTGAAAGTGTCCGGCATATGCAGGAAGCGGAAGAGCGGCGAATTCCGATAGACGTCCACCAGAGCGTCGTTGCGAACATTGCCGGCGGACAACGGCAGAAACCCCGAAGGATAGATGTCTCCGCGATTCGAGACAAATACGATGCCATGGCCATCGCGGATCTCCGCGCTGCAGGTTGCGCAACGCGAAGAAAATGCAGGAAAGATGATCGTCGTGGTGCTGCCGGATTTCGGCGAGCGTTATTTTAAGCAGCATTCTTTTTGAAGGATTGAAGAACGAGGCGCAGCAGCTGGAGACGGCCGAGGTTACCGTGTGATCCCGAAACTTATGATTTGAATGTTCACCACACAGAAAGCATGAATAAGTGCAAGCGACCACTAGCCGCGTTTTCTCAATCGCTGTTCGGCTTCTTCCTTGAGGCGCACGAACCAAAGATAAATTTCGTCCACGCGCTGAATATTCTCCGCGAGGACCGGGGCATCCGCATAGCTGTGTATGTCCTCATTGTTATGGCGGCGTTGCAGGTTTTGCACGATATGGTGAAGCTCGTCCACCTTGGAGTGCATGATGCGGAGATCGCTTACTAATCGGACTTCATCTATGTTCAGAGCGCCCTCCGGGTCCATCGTTTTGCGTATCGTCATTCGTAAGAGTGCTGCCTTTGAAAGTGGAGTGTATTGCGACAAATTGGCCCGACTTTCAGCTCGCGTACCCGACTACGTGCGAGTGTCCTTCACAGATCGCTTGTATGCCGGCAAGATCGTTCACGCCCGCAAAAAGAGATCTGGGGTAAGCGCAGTGAAGATGGAAGACACGGTCATTGAGCAGATCGTTCCAGAGCGCTTCCAACTGCAAGGCCGCGGCCTTGTTGCCCTGTTCCCAGAGGACCGCGACCATTTCGCCGAAAACGGTCAGCCCCCGGCTTGCGTTGCGGGCCACCTGTTTCGCGGAAAGGACCAACGCGCCAACAGAACTCAGGAAGCGTTCGCGGTCCGGCAGGCCGTTGACCATGAATAGCGACAAAGTTTCATGGGCATTGAGGAACGTAAGGGTCCCGTCATTCTCCAGCCGGAAGACATCGAGGCCGCGCTTCTTCAGGGCCGCAGTGAGCTGGGCGCGATGCCCGTCCGTGGCGACCACCAGGATTGAGTTTCCCGCCTCGACCGACGATAGCAGCACACTCTGCAATCGTTGGATGAGCGCCTCATCGGCATCGTAAAAATGGACGGAGTGCACGGCCGGGGAACGCAATCTCGAACTGGACATTCGGTAGCTCACTTTCACAAATAGAATACTGCATTTTCAGGGAAGGACTACAGCCTACTCTGGAAAAGATCCCACTACTTCTTTCGTAAGTGTGATGCAACTCTGGCCTGTGCTGTTGCATCGTGAGTGGCTTCACAGCCCCCTGATTTCATGCTATGATTCGCCCCACTTCAAGGAGGCTGCTTATGAACAGAGCCCTATCCATGATGTACGCGCTGCTGGCGTATGTAATTTTTTTCGCCAC
>CAYTQA010000128.1:0-4774 GCA_964439495.1 uncultured Terriglobales bacterium
CGGCATCCAGGACATGGGCGCGGCCGGCCTTACCTGCTCCACCTGCGAGATGGGCGCCCGCGGCAGTGTGGGCCTGGAAATCGAGCTGGATTTGGTGCCGCAGCGCGAGAGCGGCATGAACGCCTACGAGATCATGCTCAGCGAGTCGCAGGAGCGCATGCTGCTGGTGGCCGAGAAGGGGCGCGAGCAGGAGGTCTTCCGCATCTTTGATAAATGGGGACTCGATGCCGTGACCGTGGGCCGCGTGGTGAAAGAAAACCACATGCGCGTGCTGGAGCACGGAATCCTGGTTGCCGATATCCCCAACGAAGCCCTCACCGATGAAGCTCCCGTCTATAAGCGTCCGGTAGGCAAATGGGAGCCGCCGGTGGCGCGCACCATGCCGGCTTCGGTCCGCCTTGGCGGGAAAAAAGACTTTACCGCAGATTTGAAGAAGGTGTTGGCCGCGCCCAACATCTGCTCCAAGCGCTGGATTTTTGAGCAATACGACTCCATGGTGCAGACCAATACGGTGGAAGGACCGGGAGCGGATGCCGGCCTGATGCGGGTAAAAGGGACGAGGCGCGCGCTGGCCATGGCGCTCGATGGAAATTCGCGCTGGTGCTATCTGAATCCCAGGCTGGGTGCGATGCACGCGGTGGCCGAGGCTGCGCGCAATGTCACCTGTACTGGCGCGACCCCGGTGGCGGCAACCAACTGCCTGAATTTCGGCAATCCGGAAAAACCGGGGATCATGGCGCAGTTCTCCGAGGTGATCGATGGCATGTCCGAGGCCTGCACCGTCCTCGAAACACCTATTACTGGCGGCAATGTAAGCCTCTACAACGAAACCCTGGGAGTGGGCATTTATCCCACTCCGGTGATGGGAATCGTAGGCATCCTGGACGATGTTTCCAAAGCAATGACCTTTCATTTCCGCCAGCCCGGACGGCATGTCCTGCTGCTCTCGGCGCAGAGCAACTCTGGGGAGACCGAATTTGGCTCATCGGAATACGCGAAGGAAGTGCTGGGCGAACTCTGGGGACAACCACCCGGCCTGGACCTGAAGCAGGAAGCCGCGCTTCAGAAATGCCTGATCGAACTCATCCAGAATGGCAATATTGAGTCAGCCCACGATTGTTCCGAGGGCGGACTGGCGGTTTGCCTGGCGGAGTGTGGTTTTGTAAGCGGCGTGGGGGCCAGCATCACCCTTCCCGGGAACAGCGGCGCGGATGAGATCGCATTATTCGGCGAGGACGCCAGCAGAACGGTCATTTCCTGCGACCCCGCCCAAACCAATCACATCAAAGAGATAGCGGGAAAGCACGGCATCAGGGCCGAGCTTCTGGGGCAAACTTCCCTGGAAAAACTAGTGATTCAACGGGAGGGTAGAACTCTCGTAACCGGCAGTGTCTCTGAGTTCAAGAAAGTTTGGGACCAGGCGCTGCAAAAGGCGTTACACTCGGAGACACCAGAGCACCTTGTCCCCGAAGTTTTGCAAAAAAGTTAAGCAGCCCGAGCATTCGAACGATTCGTATCGCTGGATTCGAGAAGGACCTGGAGTTCGATATGGAGCAAAACGACAAATTCAGAGAAGAGTGCGGAGTGGTTGCAATTCATGGCCACACCGAAGCTTCCAAGCTCGCTTATCTTGGGCTGCACGCGCTGCAACATCGCGGGCAGGAGTCCGCCGGGATCGCCAGCTCCGATTTTCATACGCTCTATAACATCAAGGCCATGGGCCTGGTGGCCGACATTTTTACCGAGGACATCCTCGCCCGCCTGCCGGGGCCGATCGCGATCGGACATACGCGCTATTCCACCACCGGCGATTCCGCGCTGCTCAATGCCCAGCCCATCCGCGTGGAATGCAATAAAGGCATGATCGCGGTGGCGCATAACGGCAATCTGGTCAATGCCCGCTACCTCCGCCAGCAGCTCGAAAAGAACGGCTCCATATTTCAGACCACCAGCGATACGGAAGTGGTCGTCCACCTGATTGCGCAATCCAAGGAACAGACCTTACCGGACGCCATTGCCGACGCTCTGCGGCGTATTGAAGGCGCCTTTTCCATCGTGCTTCTTACCCGCGACCGCATCTTTGCCGCACGCGATCCGCAAGGCTTCCGCCCGCTTTCGATGGCCCTGATGCCGGGCGCCACCGGGCCGGCCGTGGTATTCGCTTCGGAAAGCTGCGCCTTCGATCTGATTGGCGCAAAATTCGAGCGCGACGTCAGGCCGGGAGAGCTGGTTGTGGTAAGCCCGGAGGGGACCCATTCCCGCTTTTATGCCCCGGAGCGCAAGCAATCCAGTTGCATCTTCGAGCATGTTTACTTCTCCCGCCCGGACAGCGTGATCTTTGGCCGCTCGGTGCAGGAGAGCCGCGAAGCCCTGGGACGACAGCTCGCGCAGGAGGCCCCAGTAGATGCCGATATCGTTGTTCCGGTGCCCGACTCCGGCGTGACCGCCGCCCTCGGCTACTCCGCCGAAAGCGGCATCCCCTTCCGTTTTGGCCTGATCCGCAATCATTATGTGGGACGCACCTTCATCGAACCCGAACAGCGCGTGCGCGACTTTGGAGTGAAGCTGAAGTTGAATGCGGTGCGCCACGTGTTGACCGGAAAGCGGGTGATCCTGATCGATGACTCCATCGTGCGCGGGACCACCAGCCGCAAACTGGTGCGCATGGTGCGCGATGCCGGGGCCAAGGAAGTCCACATGCGGATCTCTTGTCCGCCCACCATCTCGCCTTGTTTCTATGGCGTGGATACCCCTCTTAAGAAGGACCTGATTGCCGCCAACCAGACCGTGCAGGAGATTGCGGATTATATCGGGGCCGACTCGCTCGCCTATCTCTCTCTTGAAGGCACGAAGAGGGCCTGCGGCGAAGGCGCGAAAACCACCTACTGTACCGCTTGCTATACCGGGAAATATCCGACCGACTGGGTCGAGGTGGATGAGATCCAGCCTGCCGAGGCCATAGGGACGCCCGCACGGTAAGGGACCGTTAAACTACTGCACATGTAAAAAGCGCATTCCTCGCTGGAATGCGCTGCAAGACATCATATCTCGAAAATTCCGCTTCTCGTTTACGCCGCCGGAACGCCGACCTTCTTTTCAGCTCCCAACTCGTCCACTCGCAGTCCCAATTCCCGGGCAAGAATCGCCTTGTCACATGCGGTCACAACCGCCTCCTTGGCTTCATTGAGCGGCAATGGCGGAATGATCACCATGGTGCCAAGCAGGCTGGCCAGCGAGAAGTAGGCAATGCGGCATTTATGCATGAACTCCACCGGATACTCCGGCTTGCGCGCCCGCGCGGCTTCCACATCCGCATCCAGCAGATAACCCAGGTCCGGCTGCGGCACGATCTTCTGGATCATGCGCACGAAAAGCTGGCTGAATTTATTCTGGAGCGGCAGGTTGGCGAGTTCGTCATAGATATACCGGTCCATGATGACTACATTGCTGCCCGATCGGATTGCCTTGTCCACGACCATACGCAGATGAATCGCGTCAACGAGATAAAGAACATGGCGGAAAAGAGTAAGGTACCAGGCCCGGACATTTTTGTCCCTGCGGTTCACCGGCTTTCCCGGCGCACCGATTCCCTGCTCGCTCTTGTACACTTTGTGGACAAATCCTTCGCGGTACTTTTTTCCCACCACGACATCGTCCCAAAATGCAAGCAACTTAACATTGAGACCGGCGGACGAGAGCCGCTGGATAAGATTGTTGATCTGGGTGCTTTTTCCGGAGCCATCGAGGCCGGAAAAACTGATGAGCAAGGGCCGTTTGATCGTCACTGTACTTCCCCAAAGAATCGTTGGGGGCAAAGCCCCGGTTGCTTATAGCGCCCTTAGCGAGAAGCTAGGGCGTGAATCGTTAAGACCTTTAACGCGCGCCGGTAGCCGTTTGTGAGCTGCCCGGCGGCTTAGAGGGAGTTCCTCTGGAGAGTCCGGCAACCGTTCCTACCGCGATTCCCGCCGCTGCCAGAACACCCAACTTAATAAAAAGCGAACGACTTTGCCGTTGCTTCGCCGGCGCAATCGCGGTGCCCGCGGGCTTGGAAGCCGCTCCACCGCGCGTTGTGCCCTTTTCCGCTGTGGCTGTGCCCGAAGGCGCTTCGTGCGGCGTAGTGGACTGTGTTGCCGATGGAGTCCCTGTCGTTGACTGCTCCGGCTCCGGAGCGGATGGAAGCCCCGGCTGCTGCGGAGCGGAACTCTCCGGCGCCTGCGGAGCTAGGTTAGGGCTCTGCGGTCCAGCGGAGGGATCGGGCCGCACTCCGCTGAACCGGGGATCGCTACCGTTCGGATTCGTGTTTTGCAAATTATCATTCTGTGCCGGAGCGTTCTGCGCCGCCGGCTGCGTGGTCTGGCTCTCAGTAGATTGCGCAAGGACCTCGGGGACCCCGCCCACTGTAAAGACCAGGGCCGCAACCAGCGTCCGGGTTACCGATTTTCCAAAGGTCATGATGACTCCAGGTAATATTCGCAGCCTGCACCAATCACGAATCCAGTCTTAGATGGCCGACCCAATCACGGAGGATTGACTTCCCAACCGTCCCAGCGTCCGCAGTGCTGCTGTTATAGAGATGCAGAGCTGCCGCTGTTAGTTCGCTGATGGCGGAAAACTATTTTGCCTCTGCCCTGGGAGAACTGGTGGCTTCGGCGTAGACTTTGGCCGGCTCAGGACCATACACCTCGGCCAATATCCGATTCACATCCGCTTCCTTGTCCACGATGTTATGCAAGCGGTTTTTGAAGTAGTTCCACAAATTCGGCAGATTAGTGCG
>CAYTQA010000128.1:4784-8623 GCA_964439495.1 uncultured Terriglobales bacterium
GATACCAGCAGCACTCTTCCATGCGTGGCGAAAACCCGCACAAGATCCTGAAACTTGTCTGCACCCAGTGAGGAGAAATCAACATGGCCGCGGTAAGGCGGTGATTGCCTTCCAGGATGGTGAGCGGCTTTCCCTGGTCCGGACCGATGAGCAGCACTGCGCTCTGAATCGCCTCCCGTTGCAGACGATAGCGGAGCAGATGGATCTTCGAGATGACCGGGCCGGTGCTGCCCCTGACCGGCATCTGGCGCAGGCGCTCCACAATATCGCTCAACAGGAAGCTTCCATTCGAGATCGTCCGCCAATGGGCGCGCGGGAAGACCTGGATTTGGGAAATGTCCTGCGGCTCCACTTCTACGTCCCACCACTGAGTGTCCGGAGGCAGTTCCCGCCACATGTGCCCGCGACGGCGATACAACAGGGCGCGCCGGACCGCGTTCTGGGCCTTGTCGGTCAGGTCGGGATGGAGCACGATTTCCTCGAACCGCTCGCGGTCGCAGTCGAATTGCTTCTGGTAAAACTCGTTCTTGAGGAATTCGGTGATCACCTCGGCCTCGGTGACGCGGCGCACAATCTTCATGCGGCCTCCTGCAGACGGGCCTGGGCCCTGAAAATCCGGAAAAAAGGAATTGAAACAATCAATAACAACAAAATCATCAGCACAATCTGGATCATGATCACCTGTCGCAGGCTCTCATGAAATAGCGCAATTGCAATCACCAGCACGCCGCTGAAGAGCAGTTGCAGCCAACCGGTATTGGCGATCTTGCGCGACATTTCATAGGCCATCAGCACCACACTGAGGGCATAGGTCCCGGTCGCCATGGCATACAGCAGAAGGAGCGGCTCGGCGCTGGCGAAACGGGAGCCGAAGATGAGATGGACGATCAGGCTGGGGAAAATCCCCATGGCGGCGACAAATACCAGGCAAATGAGCAGCACACCCAGGAACGGCACGATAAGCACCTGCAGGTTATGCTCTTCCGGCTTGGCGGCGCTCACCGGGAACATGGCGCTTACGATCTGCCAGGAGGCGAAATACAGCACCCGGCCCACCAGCGCCACGGCCGCATACATGCCCGCTTGCGCCGGGCTGAAGTAATGCTTGACCAGGAGAATGTCAATATTGTTGATGACCACCTGCCCGATAAAAAAGATGATGGCCTGCATGCCCTCCTGGAAGGACTGCATTTCAAATTTCTCCGGCCCAATGTTTGAGGAAAAAGTCGGAAGGGGCATCAGCAAGGCAATCACCACGGAAATGGAAATTGCTCCAACCGCGCCCAAGGCCCCATAGCCGAAGTAGACCAGCAGCAGAGCGGCAATAAGCTTGCTGACCGCTTCCACGACGAAGTTCCACGTCAGTTGAGGGAACTTGCACAGGCCTTGCAGCGTCCCTCGCTTTACGCCGAGCGGGACATAAAAAGCGAAGCCAATGGCAAGCGCAGCGACCAGACTGATGGAGGGAAGGCGCAGAAATTCAGCAATGGGCCGGCTGCACAGCACGGCAATGACTCCAAGGACCAATCCCACGCCCCAGGCCCGCTCCATAAAAAAGCGCGCGGCAGCGAGTTTTCCACCCTCCGTGGTGATGCGCGCGACAAACTTGGCGCACACCAACTGGAAGGAGAGCGTGATCGCGGAGCAGAGCATGAAAAGCGTCACAATGGCGGAGGCGCTGCCGAACAGCTCCGGCCCCAGCATCCGGGCCATGGAGACGTTGTAGCCAAAGTTCACCACGCTGACCAGCGCCGAGCCGAAGAGCAATACCAGGCTTCCACTGAGAAGCACGGATATCTTCTGCCAGCGCGTGTCGCGCAACCCGCGCAAGCTGCTGCGCATTGGAAGTGACAATGCTCCCATTCGTGACATCTCTTAGGCGGCCAGCGATTGCTGCGGGCCCTGCGTGTTTGCCTGCGGGACGTGAATGAAATGCTGCTGCTGGTTCTGGCGCAGCGCATTGGGCAGGAAATGGGAGAAACTACGGGCCGCTTCGGTGGAGTTATCGTAAATCTCAAAAAGACGGTCCGTACGCGTGAGCTCCAGCACCACCGCGGCTTCGGAGGAAAGCGAAGCCAGCTTGAGGTCGCCATCGCGCTTCATCACCTCGCCCACGCAATGCAGCAGCATCTCCACTCCCGCGGAATCAAGCTGCTTTACCTGCGAGAGGTCGAAGACGAGTTGCGGACGGTCGGACTTTAAAAAGGGCTGTACATCGTTCAGAAAGAGGCGGGCCTGCTTCTGATTGACTCGTTCGGGCATACGTTTCACAACTACGGGTCTACCGGTTTCCATATCTCCTCACTACTGCTAAATCGTTTGGGAATGCCTCAGTGTCGGTTGTGGCACATTCCTTCACCACAGGTGGATCGAAATGCTGCATCTCGACGTTGGTGGTTTCAGCCAGGGAAGCAGGCTGAGAAACTACTTTTTCTCCACGGAAGCCACGCCAGAGCTGCCGGGGAAGGTACATGACCAGGCCGGCCGCGTGCTCCAGAAAACGGACGGCAATCGTCTGTGGGATCGACCTCACCAGCTTCGGATCTTCGATCGTCACCACTGCTTTTCGTTTTAGATGCGTGATCTGCTGCTCGAAAAGAATGGAATTGCATAAATCCAGGCCGGCCCCCATATAAGAGAACGGCAGGATGGTGCTGTTATCAACCGCAGTGCTGCAATCCACGATACAGTGATGCTCGATGGAGCTGCCCCGGGTGACCAGCGCCGAACTGCGCACCCGCGAATAAGCGCCGATATAGGCAGGGGCCACAACCCTCGCGCCCCGCTCGATCCTGGCCCCTTCGGCCTTCCATATTCCAGGCCGAATCTCTTCTCCCACCGGGCAGAGGGAGGTCCTCAACATGAGGCTCTCGACTCCCAACTGGCGGAAATCATCCGGCGTTGCCAGACGATTTACATATCCGGGGAGCGGATATTCGCGCACCGCCATCCGTGGCTGCATCAGATGGGTGCGGAACAGATGGGCGGCATCATTCCGGCGCGATGCGCTGATCACAAAAATGTCCAGCGCGCCCTCCGCGTCCCGCACCTGCGTGACGCGGCTTCTCTGGTCCAGATGAAATTGCAGGAGCGGATCGAGGGCAAGCTCAGCGTAGGCCCCCATCCTCCAAACCAGCACCAGCTCGGCCCCATTCTGCGCAAATTCGCCAAATTGCTCTTCCGTTACCCGCCACAGATTTTCCGGTGTAGCCTGTTTCCATTGCGTCTTTGTATCGAGGAGTTCGTGCTCAATTCCAGCCACCGGAGGAGCGGAGCTTATAACGCTGACCTGATCGACTCCGGCCCGAAACAACGATTCCGCCACACGGACCAGCACGGAACGGCCCAGGACCGGCAGCAAGGCCATCGGGATGCGGGAGATAGCGCCTGAAGAGCACTCATACTGCCGGCGGGCCCCTTGGGGCGAAGCCGTTTTTTCAGTTGGACTTTCGACAACGAGGATTGCTCTTACATCCATGGTTCCCACCGAAGCGCATCCGCGCGGAAAATTTTGGAGCGAGAAGGAACCAAGGCTGGCAGTTGGCGAACACGTCCCAGCGGTTCCAGAGTCTTACAATTTTGATGCAAGCTGAAGGTCTGGAGATACTCACAAATATCGCCCGGCAGCCCCGATTCCTGCACATTCTCCCGGTCGGACCCATTTTGTGGGGCCGCATCGCGCTGGAGCGCTTCGGTGATGTGGAAAACTTCGTCGCTCGAATGTCGCTTGCCGCGACCAAGAGCAGTGACCAAACAAATCTCCATGGGCCCCTCTGGCTCCTTAAAATAAAGTCAGGCGAAATACAGGTCTGAATTGCGCCCGGCCGCGGCCAGTTAAA
>CAYTQA010000129.1:0-8621 GCA_964439495.1 uncultured Terriglobales bacterium
GTTCACCTCGCATGCCTTCATATGCTCCTCAGGCATTTATGAGACCGCTTCTAGTCAAAAGCTGGACTTGGAATTCAACAAATGCCTTGATAGCGGAACATTGATGTCACGCTTTCAAAAAGTGGATCTTCTGTCGCACGAGACTGAGATCAATAGCCTGCCAGATCCACAGTAATTGGTGGCATAAGTCCCGCCGCGCCTCTATCCAACGTAATCCTCCCCTCTAAAACTCCTATTGAGATTTGGGCCGGTTTTGCTGTATGGTGCGCAGCAGCACAGGAGCTTGCATTTGCCGATACAACTCGAACCGGAGCTGCAGCGCTGGGTAGAGGCGAAGGTAATTGACCTCAGCGTCTACGAGCGCATTCGAAATTTCGAACACCGGCGGGAGCAGGGCAGCCGCCATAATCTGCCGGCGATCATCGCCGTGGCTTGCGGCGCGGTGATGTTGGGAGCGGGCATCCTGCTCTTTGTCGCCGCGCATTGGGAACAAATTTCTCCGTTCGCGCGATTCTCCCTGGTGCTGCTTCTGGTTGCCGTCTTCCACATCGCGGGGACGCTGAGGCCGGAGAGCGACCGGCTGCTTTCGCTGGCCATGCATACGCTGGGCACGATCGCCCTTGGAGCGGGGATTTTCCTTACCGGCGAAATCTTCAATCTTCAGGAGCACTGGCCCACGGGAGTGCTGCTATGGGCGGCAGGCGCATGGATCGGCGCTCTACTCTTGCGGCACTGGAGCCAGATTGCGCTGGCGGCGGTCCTTACCCCGGCATGGTTGCTCAGCGAATGGCTGGAGGCGACTAAGATGGGCACCACAATCATCGCTTCGGAAGCCGTCCTGCTGCTCGCGATTGCATACTACACCTCGCGGTCCTCCACAATTGACAGTTGGTATCGCAGGGCGCTCACATGGATCGGCGGTCTGGCACTGGTCCCGGCGTTTCTGGGTTTGGTCTTTGATGGCGATCGTGAATACAATTTCTTTCAGCAGCCCTACATCCCCCACCGCCTGCGCCTGATGGGATGGTGCATTGGCCTGGGGGCGCCTTTAGCGGTTTCCTTTTTTCTGCGCCGGCGGCAGGCGTGGCCCATCCTCCTTGCCGCTGTATGGGTGGTGGTCCAGGGCAAACTGCCATTCCATTATCAGCCAGGCGACGAATCGCTGGCGGTCTACGCGTGGCGCACGCTTGGCCCATACCTTTGCAGCGCCGCTGGCTCCCTGGGGCTGGTGGCCTGGGGCGTCCGCGATCAGGTGAAGAACCGGATCAACATGGGGATGGCCCTGTTCGCATTGAGCCTGGGCTCATTCTATTTCTCCGACCTGTTCGATAAGTTGGGCCGCTCCGTGAGTCTCATCAGTTTCGGGGTCCTGTTCCTGGTGGGAGGATACTTTATGGAAAAGGCGCGTAAGCGCCTCATCGCGCAGGTAAAGGGAGGCGCCCAATGATCGGCAAGTCCGCACGTGTCAATGGAATGATCGTGGTCCTGGTGCATCTGGCGCTCGTTTCCAGCCTGGCCGCCAAATATTCGTATGAGCGGGCGACGCGTCCCCGGGTATGGGTAAAAACCACGAATTATGATCCCAACTTGCCGATACGAGGACGGTATCTGAGCATGCGCCTGGAAGTGGAGGCGCCCGGCGTCTTCACAACGCCTCCGCTGGTTGAGGACAAATCGTCCGAAGCTGAAAATGAAAATCTTCCCTGTTCCGAAAAACAATCGCGCCACGGGGAAGCAAAAAGAACATATGTCTATGAAAGTCAGACAGAGCAAGTGAAGCTGGAGGTGGAGAACGGCCACCTCATCGCCATGCACGATGAGAAGAGCGGTCTTCACGCGGAATGGGAGCGCGACTCCTCGGGAAAAGTGACTACCTTCCTTGAGGGGTTTGTTGATTTTTTCATTCCCGAACACGCCTTTGCTCCAGCCCAGCTACGAAAAGGGGAAGAGCTCTGGGCCGAAGTTACTGTGCCGACGAAAGGCCCGCCCCGGCCCATTCGGCTTGGCGTGAAGCAGTCAAACGGCGAGATCAAGCCCTTATCATTGCAGTAAATGGAAGCGTATATTCTGCGTTCGCCGCGTCCCGGAGACATGGGTTGGATCATCCATCGGCATGGCGTTCTATATCACCGCGAATACGGGTATGACGAGCATTTCGAGGCGCTGGTCGCCAGCATCGCCGCGGAGTTTGTTCAGCATTATGATGCCCAGCGGGAGCGCTGCTGGATCGCCGAAAAGGATGGCGAGATTGTGGGCTCGATCTTTCTGGTGAAGCAGTCGGAGTCCGTGGCCAAGCTGCGTTTGTTGCTGGTGGAAGCGAAGGCCCGCGGGCTGGGGATTGGCGCCCGGCTGGTGCAGGAGTGCGTCAACTTTGCCCGGCAGTCTGGATACAAAAGAATCACCCTCTGGACGCAGAGCGAACTGCACGTGGCGCGTCGTCTATATCAGAAAGCGGGCTTCCGCCTGACGGAAGAAAAGCCCCATCATAGCTTTGGCAGGGACCTCGTGGCACAAACCTGGGAGCTGGATTTGTAATAGCTTGAGGGAGCCGCGCGACGATGCGCTTACCGCACCAGCCGCTCTGAAATCTGAAAAAGACGGTCCACTACGACCGTCACAATGCCCATGCCGACGAGCACCACTGTCTCCAGCGTGAGCCTGCGCATGACCTTCCTGCTTCCGGTCGTGCGCCATACAATGGGAAGGTTCACCGCGGCGCTGGCCAGCGAAGCCAGAATGGTGGCGCTGCCGGCCAGCGACGGACTGATCTTTCCATGCATGGCCATGGTGGCGGCCGCGGCAGTGGTGCTGGCGCTGCTTACCAGTCCTCCGGCAATACTCACCGCCAGCATGCCGCTGTTGCCCATCCACCGTGTCAACAATGTGCCTGCAACTTCGATCACAATGAACAACGCGCCAAAGCGCATGACCTTTGCCAGCGAGATCGGGGAAGAAAGGGCCAGGGTGCCCGGGACGTGCCCTTCGGCATTTTCGGCGGCACGGTCCAGCCAGATCCATATTCCGGCCACCAGAATCATGGCCAGGACCGGCACCACGGTGGCGCTCAGCGACTTCGGGGCAAACAGGGTCACCAGTACCAGATTTCTCGCAAACATGGCGATGGTGGTAAGCAAGCAGAGTTCGGTCGCCCGCGAGAGCATTCCGCCCTCTCGCGTAGTGGCGCCGATTTCAGCCACGGTCGCGGTGCTGTTCACCAGTCCGCCGAAGACCGCGCTTAAATAGAGCCCTCGCGTGCTATAGACGCGCAGGAAGACGTAATTGATAAAGCCGATGCCGGCAATAGCGATCACGCTGATCCATGCATCGCGAATATTCAGCAGTTGCCACGGGTCGAGCGTGCGGTTGGGCAAAGTCGGATAAATGACGAAGCCAATCAAGCCGAGCAGGACGGCGCTGCGGATCTCCTGCATTTGCAGTCCGCCGGCGAAGCGGCTCAATTCCGTCTTCCAGGAGAGCAGCATGGTCATGACGATGGCCCCGGCAACCGGAGCAAAAAGATGGCCTTGTCCGACCAGCATGCCGAGCACGTAATTGACGATGAGCGCCGCCGAAGTGGTGATCTCTAGTGACCGGTCGGCCAGGACGCTGCGCGTATTCACGGCGACGATCAGCACTAATACGCCAATCAGTCCGGCGATCTCCAGGCCGTTGCCTAATGCCGTCACCAGCATGCCAAGAAGGGCGATCAGCGCAAAGGTGCGCACCCCCACATCCTTGTTCGACCACTCGCGCTCCATGCCGACCAGCATGCCGATGCCGATGGAAACACCCATCTTGAGCGCCACCGAGTCCACCGGAAACCGCACTGAATCCACTTTCATGTCGTTGTAGATGAAAACATTTCCGCCGATGATCCGCAATAGGAATGGCGCGAAATGCGCTGGAACTCACTGTCGAAAGAACAGCCACTATTGGGGTGCACTGGGATGGAATTTGGGCGAAGTCAGTTAATAAAAAAGCCCTGCCGCTGAGAGCAGGGCCTTTATCAAAGTTGAGTTTATGGCAGCAGCCTGGACAATCCGGGCAGAGACTTTGCAATGTCGTTGAATATGACGATTGCGGCAAAGAGCAGCAGGAAGACAAACGCCGCCTGGTAAATCCGCTCCTTGAGCTGGATGTTGATGTCGCGCCGCATCAGGCCTTCGATGAAGAGCAGCAGGATCACGCCTCCATCGAGAATGGGGATGGGAAACAGGTTAAAAATGCCAAGGTTGAGGCTGATGGCCGCCATCAGGCTCAGGAGCGGGATCCAGCCATGCTGGCGCGCCGCATCGCCCGAAGCCTTCATGATGCCGATGGGCCCATCCATCTGCCGCATCGAAATCTTGCGCTCGGCCATTTTTTTGACCAGCTCAAAGATCAGCAGGGAGAACTTTTCGTTCTGCTCGATCGACCGGCGGAAGGCCTGGGGCAGAGGCAGCTTGTCCACGTGCTGCGGGGTCGCGGGCGCAAAGCCGAGATGGTACGACTTCTCTCCATCGCCGGCATCGGCGAGGTATGGAGTCACATTGAAATGCAGCTCCTGCCCCTTGCGCAGCACCGTCACATCCACAGTCTTGCCCTGGGCTTCCTGCAGATCGTGACGGATGGCGGCAAGCGAGTGGCACGCAACATTATTGATCGCCAGGATCTCATCTCCGGCGCGGATGCCGGCCTTGTATGCCGGAAGGTTCTCATCCGCCTGGGCCACCGACACCTGCTCATAAGGCACGATTCCAGCCTGTCCAATGCGGTTCGGGCCGACAACGTCGGGCACGATCTGCGTATGGATCTCCTGATCGCCGCGGCGCGCTGTGACGTTCAGCGGCTGGCCGGGGCTGAGCATGATCTTATAGAGCGCATCTTCCCAGTTGGGGTCCTTCAGGTTGTCGAGCTGGGTGACGACGTCGCCCACCTTGAGCCCGGACTTTTCCGCCGAGGAGTTCTCCAGCACCGCTCCGATTTTCGTGGGCTGATCGAGATAGAGATCGTGGGTGTAATGCACCATGTTGACGCCGGTCAGCAGCACCACGGCCAGCATGATGTTCATCGCCGGACCGGCAATCGCGATCAGGAACCGCTGCCAGCGGGGATGAGACATGAACTCGCCGGGATCGCCACTGCGGGCATCCATCGGGTTCTCGCCCGACATTTTTACATATCCGCCCAGGGGCAACAGGCTCACGCGGTAATCGGTGTCGCCCCGCCGAAAGCCGAGAAGCCGCTTACCGAAGCCGATGGAGAAAACCTCAACACGCACGCCGCAAAGCTTGGCTACGGCGTAGTGTCCGAATTCGTGCACCAGCACCATGACGCCGAGCACGAAAGCAACCGCTGTGGGATAGATTAAAAATTGCATTAAAATTGTCTACTCATCTGATCCGCCAAAGTTTACATTACCCTGCAAACGCCGGACGGGGATTTCGCGCCGTAGGTGTGATTTTCGTAACCACCTGCGCGGCCACCAGTCTGGCCTGGGAATCGATCTCTAACACCTTATTTATAGATTCAGGATGGGTGGCGCCGGTTTCATCAAGGACCTGCTCAATTGTACGCGGAATATCGTTAAAAGCGATCTTTCCATCGAGAAAGGACGCCACCGCGATCTCGTCCGCGGCATTCAGGGCGATGGTCTTGGAACCCCCGGCCTCCGCCGCCTCATAGGCAAGGCGCAGGCAAGGGAACCTCTCCATGTCCGGAGGAGAGAAATCCAACTGCTTGAGCTGTCTGAGATCAAACTTAAGGTTAGACTCGATGCGCTCGGGAAAGGTGAGCGCATAAAGAATCGGCAGGCGCATGTCCGTTACCGAGAGCTGCGCCAGTATGCTGCCGTCCTGAAATTCGACCAGTGAATGGATGGTGGACTGAGGATGAACGACCACCTTAACCCGGTCTGGGGGCAGATGAAAGAGACGGCAGGCCTCAATCACCTCAAATCCCTTGTTCATCAGGGTAGCGGAATCGATGGTGATGCGGCGTCCCATCTTCCACGTCGGATGGTTCAGGGCCTGCTCCACCGTGATCTCGGCAAAATCACGCTTTGACCTGTGCAGAAATGGCCCGCCCGAAGCGGTGAGCCATACCGAGCTTACCTCGTCCATGCGCCCGCCCCGCATACACTGGTGCACGGCATTGTGTTCGCTATCGATGGGCAGCAGCGGCTTGCCCTGGCGGCGGGCTTCGGCGGTGATCAGCTCGCCGGCAGCCACCAGGCATTCTTTATTGGCCAGTCCTACTGTTTTTCCGGCGCGCACCGCCTCGTAGGTGGCTTCCAGTCCGGCCACGCCAACAATGGCGCTCACAACAAAATTCGCTTCCGCATGGCTCGCCACCTCAACCGTCCCCGCCGCGCCATGGACGACCTTAATCCCCTCTAAATCGGCCTGGCGCAAACGGCCCTTCAGCAGCTCAGCATCCTGCTCGCGGGCCACGGAGATGATCCGCGGCTTCCAGCGCTGGCACTGCTCGAAGGCGGCATCGATATTCGTTCCCGCCGCCAAAGCCACCACGCTGAACCGTTCAGGATAGGATTCGACGATCTTCAGGGTGCTTTGCCCAATCGATCCGGTAGAGCCCAGAATGGAGATGCGCCGGATTATGTCGGAATTGGAGACTATGCGGGACACGGGACTGGAAACAGGGGAGTGTTTCGAGGCAAGCTTTTCCTGAGCTGAATTGGCAGCTTTCGTCACAACTTTAAAAATGAATGAGACCGGATGAGGCATAGTACCACAGTACCGGCATGGCAAGCAGCAGGGCGTCGATTCGGTCGAAGACGCCGCCATGGCCGGGCAGAATCTCTCCTGAATCCTTAACGCTGGCGCCGCGTTTGATCATGGATTCCACCAGGTCTCCCAACTGCGCGGCGATATTGATGCTGATGGTGATCAGAATCGCGAGCCACAGAATATTTGGCTCAGAATGAGGAGCGCCAAAGAAGACGCTCTGCCGGGGCAGCAGCCCATGCTGCTCGGCAAAACTGGCAACCTGCCCGTTATAAACCAGCAGCAGAGTTCCCACCAGACTTGATGCCACCAGGGAGGCAAGCGCGCCTTCCCAGGTCTTCTTGGGGCTGATGCGAGGGGCCATGGGATGCCTTCCGGCAAAACGCCCAACGTAATAAGCGAAAATGTCTCCACTCCAGACCACGGCAAACAGATAGAAGATGGCCAGAGCGCCGTTGGGCATGAGCGCCCGCAGGAGCACCAGGTAGGAGAGCGTGAGCGCGATATAGGGAAGCGCAAAATAAGAGCATGCCACCGAGGGAAGCGCCTGCCGCAGCTCCCGCTTTCGCATCGCCACCACCAGCAGCACGAAAGGAACGATGCCAATCAGGATGGTGAGGATCTGGTATTGATAAATCGGTTCCTGCAGTATCCGCCAGCCATGCGTGGCCGAAGGCGGCGTGCGCGTGGTGCGCAGCTTGATTCCCAGATAACTGTAGAAAAACTGCAGCGCGACCGCGATCATTGTGAGGGTGATCAGCGGCTGTAGCTCATGGGCCGCCACCAGCCTGAGGTACTCATACGTGGCAAGCATGGCGATAACGCCCACGGCCACGCAGAAAAGCCAGACTGGGGCCTTGAACAGCACCAGCATGACCAGCGCCACCAGAACAATACCAGTTAGCACGCGTATCATAGGCGGCAGTATACCTCTTCAAACCGCGAAATCATCTGGGAATCCATGGGGAGAACCAGCCAAGCAATGGGTCCGGTTCAGCGCGTTACTTTGTGCGCTTTGGAGGGGCGTTTGTTGGCTTCGAGTTCTTTCGTCAGCGAGGCATCCTCAAGGGCGGACAAGACCTCGGGCGAGGCCCCTGCGTTCCCTAGGCCGCCATAGCGCCGTTCGCGCTTTTGGTAATCCGCGATGGCATGCAGCAGGTCCGTGCCCTTGAAATCCGGCCACAACTTGCCGGTGACATAGATTTCCGCATAGGCAATCTGCCACAGGAGGAAGTTGCTGACGCGCAGTTCGCCGCTGGTCCGGATCACCAGGTCCGGGTCCGGCTGCTGACAGGTATAAAGATGGCGCGAGATCAGCTCTTCATCGATTTCCAGGTGGTTGAGGCCGCCATTGCGCTGGGCGGATTTTACAATCGACTGAAAGGCGTCCACCAGCTCCAGGCGCGCGCCATAATTCAGCGCCAGCGTGAGCACCATGCCGTCGTTCTTGGCCGTCGCCTCCGCCGTCCACTCCATGATCTTCTGCACGTCTTCCGGCAACTCATGGGTCCTGCCGATGTAGGCCATGCGGATGTTGTTGCGGTTCATCACCGGGACTTCGGACTTCAGGTATGTCTTCAGCAGCCCCATCAGGAAATCAACTTCGGCCTGCGGACGGCGCTTCCAGTTTTCGACAGAGAAGGCGTAAAGGGTCAGCCAGGGAATGCCGCTGTTGACCGCGGTTTCGGCAATTCGGCGCACTGTCTGGACGCCGGCGCGATGTCCCATGAAGCGCGGCAGATGGCGCCGTCGCGCCCATCGTCCATTGCCGTCCATGATGATGGCAATATGCTGGGGCAGGCGGTGGGGATCAAGTTCGGAGAAAAGTTTGGCTTCCTCTGGATTTAATTTCGAGCTTTTCTGAGGAGTAGCGTTACCGCGCAAATGCTTCATGCC
>CAYTQA010000130.1:0-8603 GCA_964439495.1 uncultured Terriglobales bacterium
CGCCATCAATCCTGTCATCGTGCATAAGCTGGAAGAGCTCAGCGCCAGGCTTTACGGCGGCCTTCCAGTCGTTCCCGTGATGGACACAGGCGCAAGCGACGGCAAATACCTGCGCATCGGCGGGATCCCCACCTATGGCGTTCCGGGGGTCTTTATGGACGTGAATGATGACCGCGCCCATGGAAAAGATGAGCGCATCGGAGTAAAAGATTTTTACGATGGAGTGGAGTTCTACTATCAGTTTATGAAGAGCCTGGGCGGCAGGTAATTGGATTTTAGATCGCGCTAAGCCGGGGCCCGGTGATGTTCCCGCCGCAGTTCAGCGGCATGTTCGTAAACTTTTACATACTCAGTGGCGGAGCGGCGCCATGAGAAATCCTTTTTCATTCCGTTCCTCATAAGCGTTTTCCATTCACTTTCATTCTTGTAGGCAGCGAATGCCTTATGCAGGCAGCGGCCCAGCTCGCGGCCGCTGTAGCTCTCGAATTTAAAGCCGGTCCCCTCATGCGACCTGGGGTCCCACTGGTCAATCGTGTCGTCGAGGCCGCCCGTCGCCCGCACAACCGGCACCGTCCCATATTTCAGGCTGTAGATCTGGTTTAATCCGCAGGGCTCGTAGCGCGAAGGCATGAGGAAGATGTCCGCTCCAGCCTCTATTTTGTGGGCGAGCGCATTGTTGTAGGCCACCTTCACCCCAAACTTTTTCGGATAGAGTTTCTGCAGGTTCCGGAACATCTCTTCATATTCCGGCTCGCCAGTCCCGAGAACGACCATGGTGATGTCTTCGTGCAACAGGTCTTTGGCAATGCGGGTGATCAGGTCGAAGCCTTTCTGCGCCGCAAAGCGGGAGACGATGCCGATCAGCGGCAAATCAATGGATTCTTCGTCCAAGGCAAACTCTCTTAACAGCTCGCGCTTGCACTCCCGCTTCCCTTCCAACTCCTCCGCCGAGTAGTGGGCCGGGATGAAGGGGTCCCGCTCCGGGTTCCATTGGCTGTAATCCACTCCATTCAGGATCCCGGTAAGATTCCCGGCGCGGCGCCGCACCACAGGATCGAGGCCAAAGCCATATTCCGGCGTCTGGATCTCCTGGGCGTATTTCCGGCTCACCGTCGTGATCCAATCGCCGTAAACAATTCCGCCCTTCATGAAATTCAACTGGCGGTAGAACTCAAGCCGGTCCAGGGTAAACAGCTCCCATCCCAGCAGCAGGCGAGGCATAATGGTCGCCGGAAAGACCCCCTGATATCCGAGATTATGAATGGTGTAGATGCACGCGGTTGATTCAAAGCTGGGATCGAAGGAGTACTGCGTCCGCAGCAGGACCGGCACCATTGCCGTCTGCCAGTCATGGCAGTGGAACAGATCGGGGACGCCGAGCCGTTTTGAGGCCTCCAGCACCGCCCGGCAGAACATCATGAAGCGTTCCGCGTTGTCGGGATAATCTCCCGTGGGCGTGCCATAAAGAAAATCGCGATACGAAAAATCAGGATGCTCGACGAAGTAGTACTGCACTCCGGAATGCCTTCCCCCGTCGAGGACCTGGCAAAAGCGAAGATGATCGTTGAAGGGGACGGTGAGATTCGGAATGACGGCCGTGGGATTTTCCAGCTTTGTGGTCTTGTAGCGGGGCAGAAAGACGGTCACCTCCTGTCCTAACTCGACCAGGGTCTGGGGGAGCGCACCGATCACATCCGCAAGTCCGCCGGTCTTCGAGAACGGCACTCCCTCGGATGCGGCAAACGTGATGCGCATCGGCAACTCCTCCCATCATGTTTCCTGCGGCGGTCCCGTGAAGCTCGCAAAGCCACAGCTCTCATCAGAGACATGCACTGGCGCAGTTTTGAAGGCACAGATAAACTTTCAGTCTAAATGCCAAAACAAAAACCGGTCAACGAACGGAACAACGCCAAGGCCCCCGGTAACAAAGGCCTTCGTCCCAAGCTGGGACAGAATTTTCTCGTCGATCCATCGGCCGCTGCCCGCATTGTGGATGCCCTGGGCGACATCTCTTCCGCGCTGGTGATGGAGATCGGCCCCGGACGCGGAGTGCTCACGGAGACCCTAGCGGAGCGGGCGCGCTGGCTTATCGCGGTGGAGATTGATCGACTGCTCGCCGTCCAGCTTCGCGTGAAATACGGCATACGGCCGAATGTCGAGATTGTGGAAGGCGACATACTCGCGATCGATTTGAACACGCTGCTTGGTCCGAAGATCGGGACCATGGCCGACCGGCAGCAACTCGACTTGGCCCATGCCAGGGTGATCGGCAATCTGCCTTACTACATCACCTCCGATATCCTGCTTCGGCTGTTTTCCTATCATCATCTGCTCGACAGCATTGTCATCATGGTGCAGCGCGAAGTGGGCGACCGGCTGGCCGCAAAGCCGGGAACGCGCGATTATGGGCTGCTCTCGGTGACCGCGCAGTTCTATACTGACGTGGAAAAGCTGTTCACGCTTCCCCCGGAGGCATTCGCGCCGCCTCCCAAGGTACATTCCACGGTGCTGCGCATGAAAGTCGCGCCCAAAGCCGCCCAACTGGGAGTGGATGCGCTCGCCTTTATCTCTTTTCTCAAGCTGAATTTCGGACAAAAGCGCAAGACCATGTTGAACAACTTAAAGCAGCGCTATCCGGAAGCGGCAGCCAAAGCGGCCATCAGCGCCGCGCGGCTCAGGCCGGACATTCGCGCCGAAAACCTCACACTGCAACAGTTTGCCCAGGTATTCCATGCCTTGAACAGGAGTTCTTCTCAAGCCTAGACGCGGCGAAAACAAAGGCGGGTCGGCAGCCGCCCTTCAGCTCTGATTTTTATTTGGAATTTTTCTGCGAGGATGGCTCGCCACCACGCGGCATAGGCATGGGCTGCATTCGCGGAGCGGAGGGCATGGGCGCCGGCTGCATCCTGGGAGCGGCCATGGGAGCTGGCGCGCGTGGCGCAGCCGATGGAACCCGCGCCGGTTCCGGCATGCGGGAAACCGCAGGCGGAGCGATCACTCTGGGAGCCGCCGTTTCCGGATTATTCCTGGTTGGAGGGACCCCCACCGCCCCGTTCGGAATTCGATTGGGAACAACCGGGCTTGCTGCCGTATGCGCGCTGTTTTGCGCACCCGGAGACATGGCACTTCCCGCGAAACCGGCCCTCCTGATATCGCGAGGGGAATGGCGCGCCAACTCCTGATCGAAGTACAGCAGGCGATTACGCCCTGGCCCATCGGTCCCGGTTGTCGGCCCGGCGCCCACAATAACGGTGGTGGGTCCATTCCTTCCGGCGGCTGGAGGTCTCAGAGGAAAAACTGGAGGACGGATCGGATGGTAAACTCCCGGCCTGATTACAGGGGCCGCGACCCATTGCGCCCAACGGGTGGATGGCTGCCAGCAATAACCAGTGCCGGAGCTCCATATCCAGTCGCCGTAGTGGTACGGCATCCATCCCCAGGGATATGCCGAGGCGAAGGTCCATCCAATTCCCGGATAAAAGACCCAGGCGCCGTCACTGAACGGGTCCCAGCCCAGAGGCACATAGCTCGGACGCCAGCAGGAGCCGTATCCCGCAGCATTCAGATAAGAGCCGTAAAAATTCAGGTCCGCCAGACCGTAATAAGGCGCGTTATCGTAGGAGCGGGCCGAGGTGTAGTACTCGCGGTAGGCGCGCCGTTCGGCGTCCCAGCTATCGTAATATTCGGCATCGATCTTTTTGGCCAGGAAGTAATGGCCGGCATTGCTGCTGTCGAGCGTCAGCGTCTCGCCCTTGCGTATCCGCACCTCAGCGGCAGCGCTGCCGCTCATTTGCACATCACCCTTGAGCACCGCGACATCGAGGGCGCCTTCGTCGGCCTTCACACGGAAATGCGAGGAACCCCGCGGAACAAGTGTCTGGTGGTTTGCGGAAACCTGAAAAACATCATGATGCCGATTTTCAACGTTGAAGTACGCGGTCCCTTGTTGCAGAGAGAACCGGCTTATGCGGTCGCCGCTTCCATTCAGGCTCAGCTCGTCGACGTTCAAAATAGAGTTGGGGACCAGGCGCACCGTGCTGCCATTTTCCAGTTCAATCTCGGCCTGGCCGCCCTCGCGCGTCCGTATACGAGAGCCATGCACTACCGGCATATTCAGGATGGCTTTTTCGAAGCCTCTTCCATCGCCACGGTCCATTTGCACATCGCCGTTGAGGTAACTGAGCCGGACAATGCGAACGTTGGAGTCGGCCCATGCTGTGGGCAGGAACTGAAAAATAAAGAAAAGAATGGCGAGAAGAGGAAGAACACGCCCACCCGGAGAAAGCCTGTTTAAGAAATGCCGCGGCATATAGACTCCTTTGCCGTTGCCGGGTCCTGGAACGATCCGCCATGCCCTGCTATTTGTTAGATGTAGGAAACATCCTGCAAGTTCCAGGCGATGATGCAGGGAAAAAATCCAAGACTATATGTTAACCCCTATCCCGCTGAAAAGTTGCGATTTAACGTTTATTGCCGCTCATTGTCCGCATCTGCTGCCTTTAACTGGTCTTCCTCATGAACCGCCAATTTCAACAGGCGGGCAGCGCGTTCCTGTGCGACGTGGATGATGGAGCGGTCGGCGGCCAGTTGCCGCAAAAGAGGGGCGAGGACGTGCAATTCGGCCAGCTCTCCGCGCGAGGCCATATCCTGCATTTTTACGAGTTCCTGGTTCAATTCCAGTCTCTCAAAACGATATTCGTAGGCGAGCCTGTGCCCAAATTCAAAGGTGTATGAAATATGCGTGAAAATGCCGGTCAAATCGAGAATGGCCTGGTCGTCGGACCAGTTATAGGTAGCTTGGGAGGTTTTCCCCTCGCCCGAATACACCAGCGTCTTCTTCCCAGTGAACGCGATGGGATGTTTACGATATTCAAAATCGCCGTGGAAATAGTCGGCCGTCTTCGCCAACTCGAAAATCTTTTCTTTGAGGGCGGGCGTGGCCTGAAAATTCTGGCGGTAAATATCTCCCTTCACATCCTGCGGATTAGCATTCTCATCGGGGGGCTTCTGGTAAGCGGGATCGGGCGCAGGGTATGGGTTGAGCACCGGAGCGTCGTCCTGAGACTCGTAGCTGCCGCTCCCGTCGGCATGGATGGTTATCTCATAACGAGGGGGGTGAAGCTGGTTGTTAAAGAACTTATAGGTGACGCTTGGACTCTTTGCCGCTGGCCGAGACTGAATTGCGTTTTGTCGCTGGCAAAACAGAACGCCTGAGAGCGGCCCCATGAAGAGACATAATCCCAGAACCAGAAGCTTTATAGAACCCTTGCCTTCCATCTTTCCCTATACCTGGCCCATTGCATGATAGTGGCTCAATGTGCTGGCGGTGTGCAGGTGACAAATTGCGATCGCCAGGGCATCGGTGGCGTCGAGCGGCCCTGGAGGCGAGTCCAGCTTCAAGAGCCGCATCACCATGCTTTGCACCTGGAGTTTATCGGCCCTGCCATAGCCTACAACCGCGGATTTGATGGTGAGAGGAGCGTACTCGGCCACCGGCAACCCGGAATAAGAGGCGGCCAGCATGGCGACGCCGCGCACCTGTCCTAATTTGAGCGCCGATTTCGCGTTCACCGAATAGAACACTTCTTCAATTGCAACCACAGTGGGAGAGGTGGCCAGTATAAGCTTCTGGAGCTCTTCAAAAACCTGCGTCAGACGCACCGGAAGGCTCTGTTGCTTATACAGTCGAATTGCGCCGGCCGCGATATATTGCAGCTCCCGGCCCGATTTCTGCTCGACTACCCCATAGCCGGTATATTCCGTGCCGCAATCGATCCCCAACACCCGCATGAGGGCAGTTTAACCCATGATTCATCAACACCGTAGAGATGTTTTGTCTTATCACTTATCATTCAGGGAACCGGTATGTGAATGGATGAGCAGAGCGGCTGCCTGCATCGGGACCGGGGCCGAACTGCATCCAATTATCATTCTTGCCAAATCAGGCGGGAGATGTATCCGAGAAGGAGCAGGTGAGCTGTATGCGGCGAGTTTTGATCCAATTGGGGTTATTTGCAGCTCTTGGAGGGTTGGCTTCAGGACAGGCGGCCCCATCATCGCCAGCTCCAAACCGGCAAGCCTCAGGTGGGGAAATCCGCCTGCTGGCCGGTCCCATCGTACAAAGCCTGAAGGACACATCGGCAACCATCTTCTGGATCACCAACGCGGATGCCGCAACCATCCTCCGTTATGGAGTCAATCGCGATAATCCGGACCAGAGCGTGGCCCCGCAAAATCCCAACCCGCATTCTTCCGGCAATTACCAGGAATTCAGCGCCCGGCTCAGCAACCTCCAGCCCAATAAACCTTATTATTTCCAGATCGTCTCTCCAGATGGGCAGGTTAAGGGGAGTGGGTCTTTCGAGACCGAGCCCACCGGCTACGATCAGAACCAGATCATCATCACCGAAGGGCCGGTGATTGAATTTCTCGACAGCAACAACGCCGAGATTGCCTGGTCCACGAACCTTCCGGCGAGTACCCTGGTCCGCTATGGCGAGGACCCCAATGCGCTGGTAAAGACGGCTGCAGCACCCTGGGGGCAGCATACGCATCGCCTCACGCTCCACGATCTGAAGCCCAACACGACCTACTACTTTGTGGTGGAGTCGGCGGAAGCGCAGGGCGTGGGGACCATGGCCAAGAGCGCGGAGGCCCAATTGAGCACTCCCGGAGAGGGAGAGCAGGCCTTGAGCAATATTGTGCCCTCACAGTAAAGCTTCAATACGTCTCTTTAGGTGAATATTTTCGAATCTGAAAGTCGGGCTCTTCCCCGGTCGCGCCAGCCTCAATATTGCTACAAAATAGCGAACTATTTCTCCAATGCAATTGTGTTTTCTCTACATTCAGCGGCAATTTTGGAGCTAACCCGCGTGAGCGGCTACAATTACGCCTTCATGGAAACTGGATTGAGGAATCGGGTGGTGCTGATCGCCGGGGCCAGCCAGGGCATCGGACGGGCCGCCGCGCACGCCTTTGCAGCGGAAGGGGCAAAGCTGGCCATCTTTTCGCGCAATGAGAAGTCCCTGAAAGCGGCGGAGGAAGAGGTGCTCTCCCGCAATCCCACTGAGATTTATGCCGAGGCGCTGGACGCAACCGATGCTGCCGCCGTCGAGAGCTTCGTCCAGAAAGTAGTTTCCCGATTCGGACGCCTGGATGTTTGCATCCCGAATGCCGGCGGACCTCCCGCCAAAAACTTCCTCTCCATTGGACTGGAGGAATGGCGCCGCGCGATTGAAACCAACTTCCTCAGCGTGGTTGTGCTCTGCAAGGCTGTGATCCCCTATATGCAGAAGGACCGCTGGGGCCGGGTGATCACCATAACATCCACCACGGTCAAGCAGCCGGTGGAGAACCTGATCCTCTCGAATGCGGTCCGTCCGGCGGTCATGGCATTGGTGAGGAGCCTGGCCATTGAGATCGGACCGGACAACATCACCTTCAACAACGTAGGCCCCGGCTATACTACGACGGAACGGCTGAAGGAGTTGGCGGGGACACGGGCCCTGGCCGGAGGAGTGGCCCAGGAAGAGGTTTATCGCCAGTGGGCGGAGGAGGTCCCGCTGAAGCGGCTGGCCCAACCGGAAGAGATCGCGGATACAATTGTCTGGCTTGCCTCCGAGCGCGCCTCCTACATTACGGGACACACGATTCTGGTGGATGGAGGGCGCTATCGCGGCTTTTGAACATAATCTGGGGCAGCAAAATTCAAGCGGAAGGAATCCGGTGGGATTGACATCTACAAACCCGGAGTTAGCATCTAGCTAGGTATGTTGGGGCTGGTAACTGTTTCCGTGCTGGCGGGGATCGGTATCTTTGCGTTTTGGTATCTGTATTGTGTCCGCGCGGCGCGAAAGCGGGCGATGCAGGTGCTTGGCTGGATCGAAGGCGCCTTGTCCGGCCACGGTCATGTGGCGGGGATCCGCTGGCATGCCCCCTCCAAATTTCAGGTCCCGGTCCGGCTGCGCTCCAACATCTTTCGGGAAGCGTCCCTGATGGTGCAGATGTTTCCCCGGGAGCTGCCTCTGCAATGGCTTCTTGGCCGATTGCGCGGGCAGCAGGAAACCGTTACCTTCGAGGCCTGCCTCGATCTGCCGCCGGCCTTCAACCTGGAACTCCACAATTACCGGTTATTCGCGCGCACCCGGAAGGACCTCGATCCCGAGGGCCCCAACTGGCATTTCGAGCAAACCACGCCTTTTGTGCTGACCACGCGTGCGGACTGGCGGAAGGAGATCACTTCCGTCATTAACAGCCTGCTGGTCTGCGAGGACCGCAAATTCCTGAACGTCAGCTTCCGGCGCACCGCTCCTCACTTTATCGCCACGCTGCCGCTGGACACCATCACTCCTTCCACTCCTGAGCGCGCCCAGATGTTCAACGCCCTGCGGGAGCTGGCAACGGGAGCTTCCACGCCTCAGCTATAAAGCCCTCCCGATCATTTGGATTTTCACTCAAATCTCAGCGTGACTTGGTAGTCGCCCCTGTTGTCTCCGGCGCCTCAGGAGACATGCCCGCCCGCTTCTCCAGGGTAAGCAGTGTGGCCGCATAATCAAGGTCCTGGTGTCCATCCATTTTGGCCTCTTCATACACCTCCATCACCT